>JBQCIS010000268.1:0-16202 GCA_051953515.1 Mucilaginibacter sp. | reverse complement strand
GATCATTTCCTCGACCCGGGATGGACACAGTACGATAAACAGGCGCTGTATGTACCGTTTGACATCACAAAAAAACTACAGCAAGGCCAGAATACTATTGGCGTAATGCTGGGCAACGGTTTTTACTACATACCGCGCGATAAACGCTACCGTAAAATGACCGGCGCTTACGGTTACCCAAAAATGATCTGCCGCCTGGTAATTGAGTATACCGATGGCACTACAGGCGGTTTAGTGAGCGACGAAAGCTGGAAAACCGCTCCCGGCCCGGTCACCTTCAGCAGCATTTATGGCGGCGAGGATTATAACGCCAACCAGGAGCAGCCAGGGTGGAATACCAATAACTTCAATGATGCCAAATGGCAGAATGTGATTATTGTAAACGGGCCTCCTCAACTCAATGCGCAGGCTGCCGATCCGCTCAAAGTTATGCAGGTGTTTACACCGGTAAATAAATTGCATATCAGTACCGGCGCATTGGTTTATGACATGGGGCAGAACGCCTCGGGTATTCCCGAAATTACTGTTCAGGGTAAAAAAGGCGATACCGTAAAGATCACCCCTGCCGAATTAATTCATATTAATGGTAGTGCAAATCAGAATGGTTCAGGCAAGCCATATTATTACAACTATATTCTGAAAGGTAACGGCCCCGAAACATGGCATCCGCAGTTTAGCTACTACGGTTTCCGCTATTTGCAGGTAGATGGTTGCGTATCGCAAAAAGAAGCCAATCCGAATAATTTGCCTGTAATACTGAGCATAAAAACCCTGCATACCCGCAACGCTGCCGACAGCGTGGGCAATTTCGAATGCTCTTCCAAACTATTCAACCGTATTTTTAAACTGATCGACTGGTCTATCAAAAGCAATATGGCCAGCCTGCTTACCGACTGCCCGCACCGCGAAAAACTGGGCTGGCTGGAAGAAGATCACCTGGTGGGTAACTCGCTGCATTATAATTTCGATATTCATCGCCTTGCGCTAAAAAGTATTAACGACATGCGCTTTGCACAAACAGCGGATGGGTTGATCCCCGAAATCGCACCGGAGTTTACCAAGTTCTCCGAACCCTTCCGCGATTCGCCGGAGTGGGGTAGCAATGCCATTATCCTGCCATGGTACGTGTATCAGTGGTATGGCGATAAAGAAGCGCTGCGCGATAATTATGAGATGATGACGCGCTATCTGGATTACCTCGGCTCAAAAGCAAACAACTTTATTCTTACACAGGGTTTGGGCGATTGGTACGATCTTGGCCCCAAAGCGCCCGGCTTTTCACAACTCACACCAAAAGGGCTTACCGCCACCGCATTCTATTACTACGATCTGCGTATAGTGGCAAACATTGCCCGCCTGTTGGGCAAAACGGCTGATGCCGAAGCTGATGAGAAATTGGCCGTACAGGTTAAACAGGCTTACAATAAAATGTTTTACAACCCAAAAACAGGGCAATACGGCACGGGTAGCCAAACATCTAATGCCATATCTGTTTATATGGGTTTGGTTGAGCTGGAAGACAAACAGTTGGTTGTTAATAATATAGCAAAAGACCTGCGCGATCATAATAATGCCCTTACATCGGGCGATATCGGCTTTAAATATCTGCTAAAATCGCTGGAAGAGGCGGGACGTTCAGACGTGATCTATTCTATGAACAACCGTACCGACGTACCGGGCTATGGCTACCAGGTAACACATGGCGCCACCTCGCTTACCGAGTCGTGGGCTATGGGCGGTTCATCTCAAAACCATTTTATGCTGGGCGAACTGATGGAATGGTTTTATGAAGGATTAGCCGGCATTAAACCGGCACAGGGCAGTATCGCATTTAAGAAAATTGAGATCAAGCCCGAAATGGTAGGAAATATCACCTACGCAAGGGCCAGCTATAATTCGCCTTATGGTGTTATCGCTACCGACTGGAAAAAAGCTGGCGGCAAATTCGAGCTCACCGTTCAGATACCTGCAAATACCTCCGCTACCATCTATCTGCCATCAAAAAAAGCGGCTAAAGTAACGGAAGGCGGAAAAACGGTATCCGCAGTAAGTTATGGAGGCGGCAGGGCAATTGTAACAACAGGTTCAGGTATTTATCACTTTGTTTCAAACTACTAATTATCAATATGCGATTTAAAAATATACTTCCGTCATTACTCATTGCAATGGCATTTGTCAGTCCGGCGTTGGCACAATCCGACGTTAATAAAGTGCCTGATAGGGTAATGCAGGATATCTACAACCAGGTAAAAACGCCTTACAAATACGGGTTGGTTATCGCTCCGGTTGATAATTCTAAAAAGGTAGATTGCCCTACCGTTTTCCGCAAAGGCAGCAAATGGTTTATGAGCTATCTCGTATTCAATGGCCGAGGTTACGAAACCTGGCTGGCAAAGAGCGACGACTTGCTGCATTGGGCAACTGAAGGCCGGATGATGTCGTTCTCTGATACTACCGACTGGGACAGTAACCAGAAAGCCGGCTATGTTGCGCTGGAAGATTTTAAATGGGGTGGATCATACGAACTGCAGAAATACGATGGCAAGTACTGGATGTCGTATTTCGGAGGGCATGAGCGTGGCTATGAAAAAGGGAAGCTGGCCATCAGCCTGGCATATACCAGCGAAGATCCGTCCAAACCGCACGAATGGCAGCGTTTGGGCCATCATGTATTATCACCCGAAGATTCTACGGTAAGCTGGTGGGATAATCACATTCAATACAAAGAAACCGTGATCTGGGATAAATCAAAGCTCACCGGGCACCCGTTTCTGATGTACTACAACGCCAATGGCGACAGCATAGACAAAAAGCGCGGCGCAGAGCGCATCGGCCTGGCTACGTCTGATGATATGGTGCATTGGATACGCTATGGCAAGAATCCTGTTCTGAACCACGGCCCCGGCATTACCGGCGACCCTTGGATACAAAAAATAGGCAAGGTGTATGTGATGTTTTATTTCGGCGCGTTCTGGAAGACGGGCCCGGGTGGTGTATTTAACCGTTTCGCCTGCTCGTATGACCTGGTACACTGGACGGATTGGACAGGCGAGAAGCTCATTCAGGCATCGGAGCCATTCGATAATGAGTTTGCGCATAAATCGTGCGTAATTTATTGGAAGGGTACTGTTTATCATTTTTATTGCGCGGTGGATAAAAGCCAGCAACGCGGCATAGCTGTGGCAACATCAAAAGACATGGGCAAAAGCGAGGTGAATTTTGTAGCGCCTCCTGTTAAGAAAAGATAATAATGACAAAGCGGATTATATCAATATGGCTTTTTTGCGCCTGCTTCGTTCTCGCTGCATCCGCGCAGCGAAAAGTGGAAAATTTTGATGATAGCTGGCGCTTTATGTTGGGGGATGACAGTCTTGCTCAGGCACCAGCTTATAACGATACCCAATGGCGGCTGCTCGATCTGCCGCACGATTGGAGCATTGAAGGCAGTTTTAGCGAAAAAAACCCCACCACGCAGGCGGAAGGTGGTTTACCTGCGGGCATAGGCTGGTATCGTAAAACATTTACTATGCCTGCAGATGCAAACAGTAAAGACGTATTTATTGATTTCGATGGGGTCTATCACAACAGCGAGGTTTGGATAAACGGTCATTACCTGGGCAAACGACCAAATGGTTATATCTCTTTTAGTTATGAGCTTACACCATACGTTAACTTCGGCTCAAAAAATGTTATTGCAGTAAAGGTTGATAATGCTGATCAGCCCAACTCGCGTTGGTACAGCGGTTCGGGAATTTACCGCAATGTGTGGCTCTCCGTTGAAAACAAAACGCATTTTAAAAAATGGGCGACATTTATCACTACGCCAACTATTACAAAAAATGCGGCGACGGTACATGTAAGTACTGCCGTAGAATCGAATAGAAATCCGCTGGAATTGAAGATCAGTATTTTGGATGAAACGAGTAAAATTGTCGCGCAAAACACATCGAAAATAGAAAATTCGGCAGCGCGCGAATTGGTGGTGAGAAACCCTGTTTTATGGTCGACAGATCATCCTTATCTCTATAAAGTAAAACTTCAATTACTGGCAAAAGGAAAGGTTTTGGATGATGAAACGGTAAATACCGGCATCCGTTCTTTTTATTTTGATGCGCAGAAAGGGTTTTTCCTTAATGGGACGAACATGAAGATTAAGGGCGTTTGCCTGCATCATGACGAAGGCGCTTTGGGCGCCGCTGAGCATGTTCGCGCCATGGAAAGGCAGCTGCAGTTGCTGAAAGAGATGGGCTGCAACGCTATCCGAACCTCGCATAATCCGCCGGCACCGGAATTTTTAGGCTTATGCGATAAAATGGGCTTCCTGGTGCTGGATGAGGCCTTTGATATGTGGGCCAAAAAGAAAAGTAAGCACGATTACCACGAAGCCTGGGCACAATGGCACATGCGCGATCTGCAGGATCAGGTATTGCGCGATCGTAACCACCCTTCTGTTTTTATGTGGAGCGTTGGTAACGAGATCAGGGAGCAATTTGATACTACAGGCATTTCCATAACCCGCGAACTGGTTAAAATTGTAAAGAATATAGACGATACCCGACCGGTAACTTCCGCACTCAGCGAAGCGAATCCTAAAAAGAATTTTATCTACCGATCCGGCGCATTGGATATTGTTGGCTTAAACTATCACCCCGAAACATGGCCGGATTTTCTGAAAAATTATCCCGGCCAAAAATTCATCGCTACAGAAACTACTTCGGCTTATGAAACGCGCGGATTTTATGACCAACCGACAGATACCACCCGGCATTGGCCCACAAGCGCAAAAGCACCGTTTAAAGGTAACCCTGAATTTGCAATAACCGCTTATGATAATGTGGCAGCTTATTGGGGAGCTACCCACGAAGATACCTGGAAAGTGATTAAAAAATATGATTTCCTGTCGGGGCTGTTTGTGTGGACGGGCTTTGATTATATAGGCGAACCGTCACCATACCCGTGGCCGGCACGCAGTTCTTATTTTGGTATAATCGACCTGGCGGGCTTCCCCAAGGATGCATATTATATGTATCAAAGCGAATGGACAAGCAAACCTGTTTTACATATCCTGCCGCACTGGAACTGGAAACCGGGACAAATGATAGACGTTTGGGCATACTATAGCCACGCCGACGAGGTGGAGTTGTATCTGAACGGACGTTCGCTTGGCAGCAGGCGCAAAGCAGGGGATAGCCTGCATGTACACTGGAAGGTAAAGTTTGAGCCAGGCGTGCTAAAAGCAGTTTCACGCCGAAATGGAAAGATGGTATTGGTTAGGGAAATTCATACCGCGGGTGCACCTGCAAAGGTGATGCTGATTGCAGACAGAGCGGTTATTAAGGCCGATGGCAGGGATCTTTCATACATCACCGTTAAAATAACTGATAAAGACGGCAACGTTGTTCCGGCTGCGGATAACCTTGTACGTTTTAAGTTGAAAGGGCAGGGTGCCATCGCAGGTGTGGATAATGGTTCGCAGTCAAGTATGGAGCTTTTTAAGGCAGATCGCCGTAAGGCCTTTCATGGTTTATGCCTCGCGATCATCCAGTCGGATAAAACGCCGGGTACGATAGAACTTGAAGCAGTATCTGATGGTTTGGTATCCGCCAAAATCAGGTTGAATTCAAAGTAGTATTATTAGTGTAATTTATACACTTAATAAGGCATTATTATATAATAACAGGCAAATATTTCATAACAAAAAAATCCGGTTCATAATAGCTTTGTTGTTTTATTAGGAGGCGTATAAACCTTCAATAATTAATAGCGGGCATAAGCTGCATTTTATATTGATGGCGGGACAGTTACACATAATTGATATTGGCGTTATAATATTATACCTCTGCGCAATGCTGTTGGTAGGGGTGTATTTTTCGCGGAAGAACAAAAACGCGGCACAATACACCAGTGCTTTGGGCCGTATACCGGGTTGGGCTATCGGTATGTCAATTTATGCAACTTTTTTAAGCAGCAATACATTTTTGGGTGTTCCGGGGAAAGCTTTTGGCAGCAATTGGAATGTATACGTCTTTAGCCTTTCCATGCCATTAGCTGCGTGGTTCGCAAACCGTTACTTTGTACCATTTTATCGTAACAGCGGCGAGATATCAGCCTATACTCATTTCGAAAAGCGTTTTGGCGCATGGGCACGTACGTTTACCGTTGTTTGTTTTTTACTCACGCAGATCGCGCGCATGGGGTCTATCTTTTTTGGTATTGCCCTCGTTTTACAGGCGCTTACCGGTTGTGATATGAAGATGATCATGATCGTAATTGGTGTTTGTATTGTCGTTTACACCGTAATGGGTGGCATTGAGGCAGTTATCTGGACGGAGGTAGTGCAGGCTTTCATTAAAACACTTGGTGCGTTACTTATTTTATACCTGGTTATTGTAAATATGCCAGGCGGCATAAGGCAAATTATCCATATCAGCGCCTCGCAGCATAAACTGTCGCTCGGCAGCTTTTCGCCAGATCTTACCCAGCCTACATTCTGGGTTATCCTCTTGTACGGATTTTTTATCAACCTCAATAATTTCGGCGTCGATCAGAATTATGTACAACGTTATCATGCGGCGTCTTCCGAGGCGCAGGCGCGCAAATCGGTTTGGATCTGTGTGGCGATGTACATGCCTGCTTCACTGCTTTTTTGCATTATAGGTACTTGCCTTTTCTCTTATTATTCGGTACATCCGGCATTGGTAAATGAGCTTAAACATCAGGTGGCGATTGAGCGACTCGGTCATGGTGCATCCCTGGCGCAGCTTAATAATATGGCAAGCACTTTAAGGCCAGCTGATTACGGCGACAAGGTAATGCCGCATTTTATGGTGGCCAATGTTCCTACGGGAGTTACCGGGCTAATCGTATCGGCGATACTTGCGGCTGCCATGAGTACTATCAGCTCCGGAATGAACGCTTCGGCCACAGTTTTTTCGGTGGATATTTATAAAAGATACTTTAAGCCGGGTATTAACGACAAGCAAATGCTTCGTTTACTGCATGTTGCAACGGTAGTATTTGGTGTTGGCGGCATGGCGGCAGCCATTGCCATAATAGGAGTGAGCAGTGTGCTGGATGTTTGGTGGCAACTGTCGGGCATTTTTGCAGGCGGAATGCTGGGTCTGTTCCTGCTGGCGCTGATCAGCAGGCAAACCAGGAACCATGAAGCAATAATAGCCGCCATTATTGGTTCGCTGGTCATTATTTGGCTTACCTTCCCGTCTATCATTCCTCAGCAATACAGCGCATTACGCAATACGCTGAATACCAACATGACCATCGTGATCGGCACTTTAGTGATACTGCTTGTAGGCATAGCACTCACGAAAATTAAAGAAATTAAAAGGCAACGTGCTGTTGCATAGTGTGATATGAATATGAAAGCAACAAAGAAAGGTTTTATACCCGTAATGTTAACGCCGTTTAAAAACAATGGCGATATCGATTATGATGGCTTGACACATTTAACCGAAATATACCTGGAAGCCGGTGCTGCCGGGCTTTTTGCGAATTGCCTTTCGAGCGAGATGTATGAACTGGAAGACGATGAGCGCCTGCAATATATTCGCCATGTGATAAAGGTTGCCGGTGGCACGGTGCCTGTGGTGGCTACAGGAACTTTTGGTGGCCCGGTTAGTAAGCAGGCTGATTTTGTGAAACGTGTACGCGATGCGGGTGCTGACGCCGTGATACTTATTAGCAGTTTACTGGCAGATAAAGAGGAAAGCGATGAGATATTTGAAAGCCGTGTTTTTGATCTTTTCAATCAAACAGAAAACATCCCTCTGGGCTTTTACGAATGCCCCGAACCATACAAAAGACTGCTAAAACCAGAGCAATTGATAAAATTTGCGAAAACCGGCAGGATAATATATCATAAAGACACCTGTCTCGATATTAACCAGGTAAGAGAAAAGCTAAAAGCCGCAGAAGTAAACCCTGAATTTGGATTATACGATGCTTACATGGCGCATGCTGTGGAATCGTTAAAAGCTGGTTCAGCAGGTTTGTCATGCATACAGGGTAACTTCTTTCCGGAACTGATCGTTTGGTTATGTGATCATTACGCAGATGAATCACTCAGGCAGGAAGTAGATGAAGTACAGCAGTTCCTGATTGATAATATGGGCGTAATGCATAATGTATACCCAATTATTGCAAAATATTGGCTTACCAAACGCGGCCTGGACATCTCAACCATTAGTCGGCGAAATGTGGGCGTATTTAAGCCCTCTGTTCGTAAGCAAATAGATGCCCTCTATGGAAATTATACAAGGCTTCAAAACGATATTGGTATTAAAGCTTATTTATAATCAGCTGGTTGTGCTTTGGCATAGCCGCGTTTATATTCAAGCGGCGTCATGTTGGTTACTCTTTTAAAGTGCCGGTAGAAGTTGGAAATGTTATTGAACCCGCATTCAAAACATATTACTTCTGTCGGCATTTTATCTTCAATCAGGAGGCGGCAGGCGTGGCTTATCCTTATCTCCGTTAAAAAATCAGAATAAGTTTTCTTGGTCATTAGCTTAAAATAACGGCAGAATGAAGTTACACTCAGGTTGGCTATCGAAGCTATCTCCTGTAAGGTAATCTCCTTTTTATATTTAGCCAATGTATAGGAGCAAACCTTATTCAGGCGGATAGTATCCGATTCATTCGATTCATGAAACTCGTTGTGTGATAGCGTTATCGATTCAAAGTCTTCATTTTCAGCCAATACCTTTAAAATCGATAGCAACACAATAATGCGGTCGAGATTGGTGGCGTTCACAGCCGAGCGCATCAGTTTTGCCAGCTGCTCTTTTGCCGGGCCATTTACAATAATGCCGCTCTTTGCCTTTTCAAAGAGTTTATTCAGCATATACGCCTCCGGGAGGTTCAGCATATAGCGGCCAAGGCAATCAGGCAAAAAATGTATAACAATTACCTCCACATTCAACCCCGAATCCGGTTTGAAATATTCTTCCTTGCATCGCCAGCAATGGGGCAGCTTTTCGCCAAGCAACAAAATTTCACCCGCCGAAAAGTTGCTGATATTATCACCAATGAACCGTACGCCTTCGCCTTTTATAACATAATGCAGTTCAAGCTCCGGATGATAATGCCATATCCCTCTGAAAGTTGGTAAAATATCATGCCTGATACTGAACGAGTTACGAGGCTGAACGGGAACTTTTAAAAAATGCGGTTTCATTAAACTAAATCACTTTTAAACTTATAATTGGCACGGATGAAGCGGGAGATGGACAAAATTACTCTTAAAACGCACAAATCCGGTTGGCCTTGGTCATCCTGTATATAAATTCAAATGTATGCACTTCGGCAGATACTTGCAAAAAAATGCTATGATAAAATCATACAATAAGTTGATAAATACGGGTAGTAATAGCGAATGGCTATAATCCATATTTGTTATATAGATAGTTTCATAAAATTTCAAACTATTCTGTAGTATATAAACCAGTAACTAATACGTAATTCACAACATGGTTAAGCTCATTTCCAATTGGAGGGCTTAATTATTGTTTAAATAACACTTAAAAATATATCTTCTGGTACTGCAGTTTTAAGTAAATAAATAAAAGAATGATGAACACAAAAAAATATATACTGGTAGTTGGTTTCTTTATAGGTATGTCGGCTGCTGCATTTGCCCAAACTGCGAATACAGCTGCTGCGCAAGACAACTACACTCAAGTAATAACAAAACGATCTGAAAAAATAGTTTCGGCATTAAATCTCACCGATTCGGTAAAGTTTAAACACGTTGTAAATATAATAGCTGATCAATATCGTACACTGGGTACAATACATGATGCGCGCAATGCCAAAGCGAAAGACATTAAAGCACAAGCCGGCGACGACAAAGCAAAAGCAAATGCCGAAATAGCTTCGCTTGACAGCACAACTGACGTTCAGTTGAACCAGGCGCACGCGGCTTACCTTTCAAAACTATCAACAGAGCTCAACCCGGAGCAGGTTGATAAAGTGAAAAATGGTATGACCTATAATATACTCGGTGTAACCTACGCTGCTTACATTGACGAGCTACCCAATCTTACCGACGAGCAAAAAGCACAAATTAAAGCATGGCTGGTTGAAGCGCGCGAGCATGCTATAGATGCAGAATCATCTGAGAAGAAACATGCCTGGTTCGGTAAATACAAAGGCAGAATAAACAACTATCTGTCGAAAGAAGGATATGATATGAAAAAAGCGCAGGCCGAATGGCAACAGCGCATAAAAGAACGTCAGGCACAGAAAGCTAACAGCTGAATAAAAAGAAACAACCAATAATTAACTATAAATCAATTTTTTATTTAACTTAAATTTCTATGAGAAAAATTTACCTCATTCTTTCAGTACTATTGCTACTGGGCAGTGTACTAAAGGCCCAGGCCCAGGACCGCACGGTTACTGGTACTGTTGTAGATGAAAAAGACGGGCCATTGCCGGGCGTTACCGTACAGGTAAAAGGCAGCAAAGCCTCTACAGCTACTGATGCCAATGGTAAATATTCCATCAAAGTGACTAACCTGCAGAATGTTGTGATAGGTGTGTCATTTTTGGGGTATACCTATCAGGAGAAAACCCTGCGCGTGGGCGAGATGAATGCCGACTTTAAAATGGTGCCTTCAACCAGTAATCTTGACGAAGTGGTAGTGGTAGGTTATGGTACCCAAAAGAAAGCTACGTTAACAGGTGCTGTTGAAACGATTAAGGTTAAAGATATCGAAGATATACCTTCATTAAATCTTGCTTCGTCTTTAGTAGGCCAGGTTCCTGCATTAGGTGTAACACAAGATAATCGTCCTGGTCAGGCCGCAAGTATTACTATACGCAATCCTATACAATTTAATGGTGCGCAGGGTAGTACACAACCTATCTATATTATTGACGATATAAAACGTACCGCAGCTGATTTCAATGCGCTTGATCCAAATGAGATCGAAAGCATATCTATACTTAAGGATGCAGAAGCCTCTATTTATGGTGTTAATGGTGGTAATGGCGCTATATTGGTGCGTACTAAAAAAGGAAAAAATGGTACACCAAAGATTAGTTTTAGCAGTTCATTTGGTAGCGCCAATGCTATTCAATTACCTAAAATGATGAGCGGTATACAGCTGGCAACATGGATGAATGATTTTACAAGCGGTGGCGTTGCGTATAATGCAAGTACAGGTGCCGCTACGGGTAATACAATTGATGCTAATGGCTATATCAATGGTGTGGTAACCAATAAAAATTCGGCATGGTATACACCGGATGAATTGGCCTATATCTCTAATCCGGCTAATAACACTAATATTCTAAATAATATTTTTCACGCAGCTGATGTTGAACGTGAAGCGCTGAATGTGTCAGGAGGTAGCGATAAGGTAAGTTATTTTATCGGTGCGGATTATGTAAATCAAAACTCTAACTTTTCGGGCATAAATAGTAATAAGTGGGGAGTTCGTTCAAATCTTGAAGCCAAGCCCGCAAAAGGCCTTACTATCGATCTCGATTTAAACGAGGATCAATCCTATAGCCGTAGCTTTTGGTATAAAACACATGGTGCTACCGAAAGTTTAAATCAGGATGTGGCATCATCTCTTAGCTCTCAGCCATGGGTACAGCATATTATCAACGGTATGCCTGTTTATTTAAACTCAGGCTCGGGTTCACAAGTTGTAGATAATGTGTATGTGCCGTTATATCAAAACTCTAACAACTTTACACAAACACTAAATTATTCAACCAATATTTTAGGCAAGGTATCGTATGAAATTCCGTGGGTACAAGGCTTAACCGCAAGCTATACTTATAACGAGAATATTAACAACGGTTTTCCTGAACAGTATGGAACGAACTTTAACTATTATAAGTTTACAGGTACGGGCGATAATAACCATATACCAGGTGGCAGCTTAGTTTCACTTACACCGGTATCAATTGCTAACGGTGATTATGTGGCGGTAGATCCAAACTACACAAAATCTTATCAAATGGATGCGATGTTAAGCTACAATCACAGCTTTGGAAAAAATAATATTACCGCATTGGCTATATATGAGCAATTGGAAAGCAACCTTGATGGTGTAACAACTCAATTTCCAACTACTATAGCCGGAGGGCTTCCAAATGGTAACTATACAACCGGTATAGCAACTGCTAACCAGGCCAACAGCCAGGTTGCAGAAAGTGGTGAGATTTCTTATATCGGTAGGGTAAATTACGATTATGATGGCAAATACCTTGCTCAGGTGACTTTCCGCCGCGATGGTACCACTTCTTTCGCCCCAGGCTATCAGTATGGTAATTTTGGCTCTCTTTCGTTAGGTTGGGTATTATCAAGTGAAAAGTTTATTAAAGATGCCTTGCCGTTTGCTGATCTGTTGAAAGTGCGTGCAAGTATTGGCTCAGTAGGTTCTGACCAAACAGCCGCTTATCAATATCTGCAACAGTTCAACCCACAAACAGGGAGCTCTGGTGGTGCTATTTTTAACGAGCAGGATCGTGGCACCGGTATAAAGGCCGCAAGTATTAATAACCCAACTGTTACATGGGACCATCAGACAAAAACTGACTACGGTTTAGACGCAGCATTTTTAAGAAGCCGCTTATCTGTTACAGCAGATTATTACTGGAACCATTTATATGATGGGCTTGGTCCTCGTACAGCAGGTACACCATTCACTATCGGCAATACTGTTCCGACTGAAAACTATGCAATTGCAAACACTTTTGGTTATGAGGTATCTGTTGGATGGCATGACAGAATAAGCTCTGATTGGTCTTATAACGTAAGGTCATTCTTCGGCTGGAGTGATAATAAAATCATTAAAGAAGATATTTCGCAAGGTTTGATCGGAACTGCGCAGGATCGTACAGGGAAATCCAGCGATGGCGGCGTATTTGGTTATGAATCTTTAGGATTGATCAGAACCCAGGATCAGGCTAATCAGATTATAGCAGACAGAGCAGCCGCAGCAGGTGGTGCGCAGAAAGTTAAAATTTTAGGCATGACGCCTCAACCAGGTATGATCAATTACGCGGATTTGAATGGTGATGGTATTATTTCAAACACCGATTTGTCTGATCAAAAGTATCTTAATAAAAAATCAAATAACCATTATGGGTTAGGGTTCAATTTTGGAACAACATATAAATCATTCAGTATTAATGTTGTTACAGGCATGAGCTGGGGCGGTATTAACCAGGTATCTGGGGCAGATCTGAATGGTTTCAACGGTATTGCACATGATGCTACTGAAAATAAACCCGTTTTCTGGTCAGACCATTGGACACCTCAAAATACAAATGCAAAATACCCTGCGCCAATCTGGTACAACAATTATGATGTAACAAGTAACTACTGGTTTGTAAGTTCCTTTACATGGGATATTCAGAATGCTAATATAAGCTATACATTACCTGTAAGATGGTCAAAAGTAGTAGGACTTTCAAGCGCAAGAATATACGCAGTATGCACTAACGTATTGAGTTTGACTAAAAATCCTTGGCCAGATGAATATAAATATGGATCAGGTGGAATATTTACCTATCCTACACTAAGAACTATTTCTCTTGGTTTGAATGCTTCATTCTAATAACTATTAAGAAGATGAAAAGATTAATTATAGCAATAATTGCAATTTCAGTTTCGGCATTTACATTCCAGGGATGTAAAAAAGTGCTCGTAAAACAGCCTGAAACAACCTTATCGCCAACTCAGGTGTTTTCAGACTCACTTGTTACCGTATTTTATTTAAATACACTTTATACTAATAACCTGCCTTCATGGTATGGCAATAGCGGCGGTGCTATCGGTTCTGTAGGTCCGGGTTCGTTAACAGAAGAAAATACAGGCGGTAGCCCCTACACATCCGGAGGGGTTAATATCAATACGGTATCAGATATTGGTGTAGCAAATAACAACAGCAATGTGTACGCTAAAATACGTAACATAAATGTCTTTATCCAGGGTATGCAAACAAGCCCGATTCCAGGACCTACTAAAAGAAGGTTTATTGCACAGGCATTGTTCTGGAGAGCTTACAGATATTTTGAACTGGTGAAATTATACGGTGGCGTGCCAATTGAAACCACACCACTTCCGGCTGTTGGTGATGCAGCAAGAGCAGCTGCGAACCTTCCAAGAAATACTACTACAGCAACATTCAATCAGATCGTTAATGATCTGGATAGTGCAGCAGCCAATCTGCCGGCAATATGGCCCAATAATGCAGACTATGGCCGTATTACTAAGGGTGCAGCACAAGCATTTTTGGGTCGTGTACTATTAACATGGGCAAGCCCGCAATTTAATGTTAATAACGATCAAAGCCGCTGGCAACTGGCCCTCACAGCTTGTAATAATGCCATTGCTACATTAACAGCTTCTGGCTACGGTTTATATCCTAAATGGGATTACACTATGTGGACTACAGAAGGTGGCAGCGGAGGTAAACCTAATAACCCAGAAGCTGTAATGGTTACTGAATACAATACAAATAACAGCTCCAGCGATCCGAATGCGTCAAACAACGGCTATACTTCATCCTGCATTCCGAAAGCCTTAGGCGGTGGGGGAGGAAATAACCCTACCTGGACAGAAGTTCAGGCATTCCCGATGGCAGATGGACATACTATTAGTAACGCAAGTACGGCCTATCCATATAATCCGCAATTGTTTTTTGATAACCGCGATCCAAGGTTTTATCAAACAATAGCTTATAATGGTTGTATCTGGCCATTAGAAGGGAATAACCAAAACAGGTTATGGACATACTTCTACTATACTAATACCACTGCTACAGCAGCAAAAACCACAGAGGTTAGTGGTTCTTCATCTACAGGTTTTTATTGCCGAAAAGGTGTTGATCCAAATATTTCTCAAAATAACCTGAGCTATTCAGGCACAGATTGGATTGAAATTCGTTATGCGGAAGTGATACTGAACCGTGCCGAATGTGCAGCTGAAACGGGTGACCTCAATACTGCATATTCTGATTTGGAAACTATCAGAAAGAGAGCTGGTATTATTGCAGGTAGTGATAACTTATATGGTTTAACTCCTGGCATGACCCATGATCAAATGATATCAGCCATTCTATATGAAAGGCAAATAGAATTTGCGTATGAAGGTAAAAGGTATTGGGATTTGAGAAGAAGGAAATTGCTGGAAAGTACATTGAATGGTACTTATCGTCAGGGGTTAACTATTTCTTTAAATAATACCAAGACAAAAACTGATTATTTGGCTGTAGTGCAACCTAACGGTTTAACATTGCGCGACAACCTTGCAAGCCAGTCTCTGGACAGCGTTTACTTGAAATATTTCAACGGTACAACTACCAATCCTGGCCTTGCAAGCAAAAACATTGACACTTCGCCGATACAATTTCAAACCGCTGATTACTTCTTCGGTATCCCTCTTAATACTATGCAGAGCGATCCGAATATTCAGCAAAACAACACATGGGGCGGTCCATTCGATCCAACCAAGTAACAAAAAAGTGACATACAGAAGCAGGACTAAGAGCCTGCTTCTTAATTTTATACTATCACGACTACTTAATTAACGATGAAAAAAAAGACAGGACTATTTTTATTGGCGGGGATGTTGGGTTTTGCCAATTTAGCATTTGCTCAATATCCGCAAGTGCCTGAGAAGGTTAAGAGAGAAAGCGATTCGTTAATGGCGGCGGCTTACCGTCATTCAGATTCGGCTTGGAAAGTGGCTTATCCTATTGTTGAGGCAGATATGAGACATGGTAAGGTTTACGTGCCATGGGCTGCAAGACCTACAGATCTTCCGCAGGCGAAAATACCTGCTTTTCCGGGTGCCGAAGGCGGTGGTAAATATACTTTTGGTGGTCGTGGCGGCCGTGTGCTGGTAGTAACCAGTCTTGCCGACGACGGACCGGGTACTTTACGCTGGGCATGTGAGCAAGGCGGCGCAAGGATCATTGTATTTAACGTGGCAGGTATTATCCATCTTAAAACGCCTATTATGGTGCGCGCCCCTTACGTTACCATTGAAGGGCAAACTGCCCCGGGTGATGGTGTTTGCGTAGCAGGCGAATCATTCTGGGTAAATACACATGATGTAATTATCCGCTATATGCGTTTCCGCCGCGGCGAAACAAATGTTGGCCGTCGTGACGATGCGCTGGGCGGTAACCCGGTAGGTAACATTATTGTCGACCATACTT
>JBQCIS010000267.1:0-7048 GCA_051953515.1 Mucilaginibacter sp. | reverse complement strand
CGTTCGCTCAAAAGCAAGGCGGCAAGCAACCCTGCAAACACCGTTTGGCTAAGCAAGGCAACCGACACGCGGGTAGGCTCCATGTGATGAATGGCATAGTTAATGGTTAGCCATCCCAAAAGCTGGCAAACAACGCCCATGCCGATAAAACATCCCCATACTTTCGGCGTAAAGCCAACAACATGATTACCTGTAGAAAAACAAACTACCAGCAGAAATACACTCGCGCCCAACATGCTGTAAAACATAAACGTGAACACATCCAGCTGCGACATAGACTTTTTGGTAACCAGAATATAAGTGGCATAAAACAGACTGGCCAGCAACGCCAGCAGAATGCCCGCATTGAGTTCGAGGTGGATAATGTGCTCAAAACCTACCAGCAAAACCATACCCGCAAGGGCTATCAGCGTACCAAGCCAGAATGCCTTACCCGCACGCCTGCGGAAAAGCAGGAAGCCTAACAACCCTACCCAAACCGGTGCAAGATTGGCTATTAAGGTAGATACAGTCGCGCTAATCTTAAGCAGGGAAATGTTCCAAACGGCAATATCAGATGCAAAAATGAGACCCGCTATTATGGCAATAACCATATGCGTTCTGTCGATACGCAGCTTTTCTTTGATGATGCAATAGGGAACGAGGCAAACCCAGGCGACAAAAACACGGTAAAACGCCGCGCTGATCGGTTCCACACCTGCCAGCTTTACAAATATGGGCGAAAAGGATATGCACAAAATGCCTATGCCGAGGCTTAAACGAGGGTTCATGATAAGCGCAAACTTAAACAAACGTGCACCTAATTGGCATTAGCGTAGGGCAATAAATCAAATAATTGTATTTTTGCCCTTCAAAAAATAAGATATACATATATGAGCCAACGGACAAAGATCAAAGCATTATTGCAAAGTGAACAAACCGGTTTTGAAGTAACAGTTATGGGATGGGTACGTTCCTTCCGTAATAACCAGTTTATTGCTTTAAATGATGGCTCAACTAATAATAACCTGCAGGTGGTTGTCGATTTTGAAAGCACCGACCCAAACCTGCTTAAACGCCTCACTACCGGCGCTGCTATCAGCGTAACCGGTCAGCTGATCGCTTCTTTAGGTAAGGGGCAAAAAGTAGAAGTAAAAGCCCAAACTATTGAGATACTGGGCGATTGCGATCCGGAGAAATACCCGCTGCAATTGAAAAACCGCCCAAGCCTGGAATACCTGCGCGAAATTGCGCATCTGCGTTTCCGTACCAATACATTTGGGGCGGTATTCCGCGTGCGTAATACCCTGTCATTTGCCGTGCACCAATTTTTCCAGGAGCGTGGTTTTGTTTACCTGCACACGCCTGTTATCACTGCTTCGGATGCGGAAGGTGCAGGGGAAACTTTCCATGTAACCAACTTCGACCTGGCAAATCCGCCAAAAACTGAATCCGGCGAGATAGATTACAAGCAGGATTTTTTTGGCCGCGCTACCAACCTTACCGTTTCCGGTCAGCTGGAAGGTGAGCTGGGTGCGATGGCTTTGAGCGATATTTATACTTTCGGTCCTACTTTCAGGGCTGAAAACTCAAATACTACCCGCCACCTTGCCGAGTTCTGGATGATAGAGCCGGAAATGGCATTCTATGACCTGAATGACAACATGGATCTGGCTGAAGGCCTGCTGAAATACGTGATCAGCTATGCGCTGGATAAGAACCGCGAAGACCTGGAATTTTTAAGCCAGCGTTTAGCCGAAGAGGAAAAACAGAAACCGCAAAACGAGCGCTCGGAAATGAGTTTGCTGGATAAACTGCAGTTCTGCCTCGATAACGATTTCCAGCGCCTGACTTATACTGAGGCTATCGATATCCTGAAAGACTCAACCCCGAACAAAAAGAAAAAATTCCAGTACCTGGTTGAAGGCTGGGGTACCGACCTGCAATCAGAACACGAACGCTACCTGGTTGAAAAACACTTTAAAAAGCCGGTAATTCTGACCGATTACCCGAAGGAGATCAAAGCCTTCTACATGCGCCAGAACGACGACGGTAAAACCGTACGCGCGATGGACATCCTGTTCCCGGGCATTGGTGAGATCGTGGGCGGCTCGCAACGTGAGGAACGCTTGGAGAAACTGGAGCAGCGCATGGATGAAATGGGCATACCAAAAGAAGAACTTTGGTGGTACCTGGATACCCGCCGTTTCGGTTCATGCCCGCATGCCGGTTTCGGTCTGGGTTTTGAGCGCTTGGTGCTGTTTGTTACCGGCATGGGTAACATCAGGGACGTGATCCCGTTCCCAAGGTTTCCTAAAAACGCGGAATTTTAATTGAGGGGATTTTACCGATTTAGTTTGTGATTATACTGCTTAAAATGTATGATTACACTTGAAAAAGCTCAAATATATGCTCGTTTTAACGGTGATGCCGATATGTATCAGCGCATAAACAACTCGCCGGATAAATTATTCCTAAACGGCGACTGGGGATTGATCGATAGTTTACGGCAAGATTATATCATAATAAAAAACGGGAATGCATCCGAACTGTTTATTGAACAAGTAAACGAAAAGGCGCGGTCAAATTGTGATAGTGTTGAGACAATCGACCTTATTAAATCACTTGCTGTTTAATAATGTCCCGCATAGAACTATCCACCCGCATCAACGCCCCCATCGAAAAAGTTTTCGATCTATCCCGCAGTATTGATTTGCATATGCGGTCAACCAGTAAAACTGGTGAGCAAGCCGTTGCAGGCCGTACCAGTGGATTGATTGGCTTAGGAGAAACGGTTACCTGGCGTGCAAAACATTTTGGCATTTGGCAGCAGCTCACCTCAAAGGTCACGGAGTTCAATTACCCAACCTTGTTTATTGATGAAATGGTGAGCGGCGCATTCAAAAGCTTCCGTCATGAGCATCATTTTGCGGTTGATGACGGAGGTACTTTGATGCGGGATGTATTTGTGTTTGAGTCGCCGTTGGGGATTATTGGGAAGTTGTTTAATTGGCTGATACTGAAAAGATATATGACGAAGTTTTTGGTGGAGCGGAACAAGATGATAAAGGAAGAAGCGGAAGCCGGTTAGTCAACCCGTCATGGCGAGGAACGAAGCCATCCCTGCGCATGCTAATCAACCATGATATGATTTATTAAATGACCTCATTTAAAATAATTCCGTTTTTTGAATACAAAGTTCAGAGATGGCTTCGTTCCTCGCCATGACGTATGAGGAGATGCATACCTATCGGTGCCATCACACCAAAATCGGCGTAATCACTTTCTATACTCCTTCTGCACAATCAAAAAACTCGCCCGTTCAGTTTTATGGAACGGCACATCCCAATAGCCCTGGTAAGTAATCTTGGCAGGAACTAATTCGCCGTTAAAATTATTGAGTTCCATATTCATTTGCACATCCAGGTCGATAAACAGGTCGTGGTATTGGAGGTTGACGTATCTCCCTAAAATCTGGAAAGTGCGTGTATCAAAAATAGTGGTGAGTTCTTTTATCACCACATCGTTATCCTGTGTGCTGCGTTTTTGCACTACGCGGAAACGGTAAACAGGTATGGTATCAAGATAGGTTCCTCGCGCAAACTGGTAATCGTAAAATTGCTGCATATCCGGCGAGAATATCTCGGTTTTATCGCTAATAAAGGGACTACCATTCACCCTGTGCCCCGGAGCAAATATGAGCGTCTTCATCTTATCCTTATACGACTGGTATTTGCTGCCGCCTGATGGTTTTATGCCGCTACCGGTATTATAGGTGGCCTTATAAGCATTGGTAAATATATAATCAAACATATTCAGCGTGTACAGCTCATACTTGCCGTCTTTTTTGTAGAGTGTGCCGCTATCGCGCTTTGCGAGGTACTCGATAACAGGTTTGCCCGCTGGATTGAACGTATGTTTTATTTTACGGTAGATTTTTCCATTCACCCGGCTCTTTTTATCATAGGTATAGATGTAATTTTCGGCAATGAAGGAATATTTCTTCATGTTGCGGAAAGCCTGATAAAAGCCGGTATCTGCCAGCACCGCGTTAATAAAATCCTGTGTATTGAGATGATGGGCATGAATGTTAACGATGGGAGTATCGATGACAATCGTGCGGATGGTATCGGGATTGAATGGTTTGTTCTGTGCTCTTGAGGCGAAAGCTGAAAGCAGAAGAATAGTCCATAAACCATGGACCATAGACGATAGCCATTTGTTGTTTTTTGTGCTTGCCATGGACTATGGTCTATTGACCATTGACTAATTGCTAATTCCCCAACTGCTTCACTGCCAGATACGCCATTAACCCCGTACTTACATTCAGCGCAGTTTCATCAATATCAAATGTTGGGGTATGAACTGACGAGGTAATACCACGGCTTTCGTTGCGGATACCCAAACGGTAAAAGCATGAATCTGCTACCTGCGAATAGTAGGCAAAATCTTCAGCTGCCATCCAGATATCCAGATCAACCACGTTTTCCTTACCTAAATAATCTTCTGCATGACCGCGGGTTCTGTTCGTCAGTTTTTCTTCATTGATGAGGTACGGATAACCGTTCATGATATTAAACTCACAGCTGCCACCCATGCTTTCGGCAATACCTTCGGCCATCTTCTTCATTTTAAGGTGGGCATCGGCACGCCATTTCTCATCCATGGTGCGGAAGGTGCCTTCCAGGTAAACCTCGTTCGGAATAACATTAGTAGCGCCATTAGCGATCACCTTACCGAATGATAATACCGAAGGGCTCTTCGGATCGGCAAAACGGCTTACGATCTGTTGTAGGCCGGTAAGAATATGCGCGGTAATGATCACCGGATCTATATTCTGCTGTGGTTGTGCGCCATGCCCGCCTTTGCCGCGCACAGTTACATATATCTCATCCGTTGATGCCATGTATTTGCCTGCACGAAAACCTACTTTACCGGCATCTATCAGCGGCATTACATGCTGACCGATCACTGCTGCAGGTTTCGGATTTTCCAGCACACCTTCCTTTATCATGAGGCTGGCACCGCCCGGCAGTTTTTCTTCAGCGGGCTGAAAGATCAGCTTTACCGTACCGCCAAACTGGCTTTTTAATTTCGTTAATATACTGGCGGTGCCCAACAGTGATGAAGTATGCACATCATGACCGCAAGCGTGCATTACGCCGGTATTTTGCGACTTGTAAGGAACATCGTTGGCTTCGAGAATAGGCAGCGCGTCCATGTCGGCGCGAAGAGCAACTACCTGGTCGGATGGTTTATCGCCTTTTATAAGGGCTACCAGGCCGGTATCGGCCATTTTGTGGTACTCAAGCCCCATTTCCTCCAGCTTACGGGCAACAAAAGCCGAAGTTTCTATTTCATGAAAAGACAGTTCAGGATGCGCGTGCAGGTGACGACGATTAGCTACTACTCCGTCAAATATGTTCGACGCTAATTCCTGTATCTGTTCCTTTATCATTCTGTATTGAGTTTTGGGGTTATTTTTTCTGAAACGATGAACATTCCGCCGAACCAGGGTTTCAGGTCGTGCATCATTTTTTCCGCTTCCAGCCGTGTCCTGAAATCGCCAACATGCACCTTAAAATTTGGTTCGCGGTAACTGATATAGGTGCGTTGTTCAGGGAAATGCTGCTGAAACTTCGCCTGTGCATCATAGGCCGCCTGTCGCTGCGCCCCGGTATATATCTGCACACGATATCCATCCGTGGAAACCGGCAGGTTACCGGCAGGTGTATTCGGCAAAGTACCGGCTTTCTTCTCAACCAGGTAATCCTGCACCAACGAATCTACTTTAGGGTCTTTAATTACTTCTACTTTCCCCCGCTCCTGCGCAAACAGTAACGATGGCAGTACAAACAAGCTGCAACAAACAGCAAATTTTAGCGATCTCGCAATTAAAGACCCTGAAAATGACAGCCCATCTCTCATCTTCTGGCCTCTCCTAAATCCTCTCCTAAAGGAGAGGACTTTTATGTTTTTTTAATTAACTTCTCTTTTACCTCGCTTTTTTTAACTCCTTCTCCTTTAGGAGAGGGCTGGGGTGAGGCTCTTTATGCCTGGCCCTGACCGTGGCAGTTTTTATATTTTTTGCCGCTTCCGCAAGGGCATGGATCATTTCTTCCTACTCTTTGCTCAACGCGTACCGGGGTTGGCTTTTGTGCCTCGCGGGTATCATCCAGCATCGGGATACCGTTTGGTTGCACCATTTCAGGTTTGGAGGTACGCATTTGCTTCATATCCGTACGTGGCTGCGGGCGTGCTTCGCGCACCTGCTCTGGTTGCTGCTGTACCGGTATACCGCCCCTGAACAGAAAGCTTACCAAATCCTTGTTAACAGATATCAGCATGTTCCTGAACAACTCAAACGACTCGAACTTATAAACCAGCAATGGGTCTTTTTGTTCGTAAACCGCGTTCTGTACCGATTGCTTCAACTCATCCATTTCGCGCAGGTGCTCTTTCCAGGCATCATCTATCTCAGCAAGGGTAACGGTCTTTTCGAATGATTTAAACACTTCCTGGCCATGGTTCTGTATCGCTTTTTTAAGCGGAACAGCTACCTGCAAGCCGCTAACACCATCGGTAAACGGAACAATGATATTTTCAACCATCTCACCGCGGGTATCATACACGTCTTTCAGTACCGGGTAAGCCTGTGCAGCTATCGCCTCGCCTTTACGTTTGTAAAAATCCATCACCTGTGCAAAAACCTGGTCTATCAGGTGGTCTGTATTCGCATCGGCAAACGCATTTTCTTCAATATCGGTATCCACAGAGAAAACACGGATCATTTCCAGCTGGAAACCTTCGTAGTTATTTTCTTCTTTATATTGCGAAACAACGTCGGCAACAACATCATAGATCGTATTGCTCAGATCCACGTCCAAACGGTCGCCGAACAGCGCATTCTTTCTTTTTGCATAGATAACGGTACGCTGCGAGTTCATTACGTCGTCATACTCCAGCAGGCGTTTAAGGATACCTAAGTTGTTTTCTTATACTTTTTTCTGCGCCCGTTCGATAAATTTAGAGATCAACAAATGATGGATCACATAGCCTTCTTCCACTC
>JBQCIS010000266.1:0-6767 GCA_051953515.1 Mucilaginibacter sp. | reverse complement strand
AGTTATGGCTTTATACCCTTGCTGCAAGGCCTCATCAACCTCAGCAGGGGCGAAATCACCTTCGGGGCCTATCAGTATCAGATAACGTCCCTTTGGTTCAATAACGTCCTTTAAATTGGCTTTATTGCCGGGCATGCAATGCGCAATGAATTTCTGCCCATCGAAGGGTTTTGACAGGAAACTATGCAAACTCACCGCCTCATTTAAAACAGGATGGTAAGCCTTGAGCGACTGTTTAATGGCCGACGTAATGATCTTATCCAAACGCTCAACCTTGGCCTCCTTACGTTCGGAACGATGGCAGATAATGAGCGATATTTCATCAATACCTATTTCTGTTGCTTTCTCCAGAAACCATTCCAGCCGCTCCATATTTTTTGTAGGGGCAATAGCGATATGCAGGTAATGATTGCGCTTACCATATTCTGTAATTACCGAATTGATCTTTAAAATAGTGCGTTTGGGGTGCGCGTCGGTTATTTCGGCCTCGTACAGGCCTCCCCTGCCGTCAATCAGCTGCAGCTTTTCGCCAACAGTCATACGGAGCACCTTTATGCTGTGCTTACTTTCTTCCTCGCTTAAAAAGTATTGGGAATTTTTGGGGTCGATATCGGGCGTGTAGAATAGCTGCATTTCTTAGAGTCAAGATTTTTAAAAGCAAGAGACACGATAGAAGACAAAGCAAACGTATATCTGGCTTCCTGCTTCTAAATGCTGCCTCTCTCTTTAATGTAAATCTACAGCATCTTCCTCATTTATCAGCAGCTCAAGCTTAACTGATTCAATGTTCTGGTCGGATTTTTTAAGGACGGTGATGTTATAGCCGTTTGATTCTTTCTGCTCACCAACATCGGGTATTTTACCGAATATATCGCCCAACCAGCCCGAAACGGTATCATAGTCGCCATCTTCCGGGAGATCATGCGGCAGGTGGGTGTTTACGTCGTAGATGGAAGCCAATGCGTTTACAATAAACTCGCGTGAGTTTACCACTTCCACTATCGGGCGCTCCTCGTCATATTCGTCCTGTATTTCGCCCACCAGTTCTTCCACAATATCTTCAAGGGTTACCATACCGGCCGTACCGCCAAACTCATCCAGCACAATGGCTATCTGTATGCGTTTCTGTTGCAGTTCGGCCATCAGATCATTGATCTTTTTGGTTTCAGGAATGAAGTACGGTTTGCGGATAATATCCTTCAACACAATATCCTGGTGGCGCACTAACAGCGGCAATACATCTTTAGCATGTACAATGCCTACAATCTTATCTATCGTATCATCATAAACCGGCATACGCGAGTAGCCTTCGTTAATAAGCAGGGCTAACAGTTCCTCTTTATCAGCATTGATATCGATACCGTAAATTTTGGTACGCGGCACCATGATATTCTTTACCACACGCTCGTTAAACTCAAATACGTTCTGAATCAGCTCATGCTCGCTTGAATCAAGCGCGCCGGTTTCCTTGCCTTGTTCAAGCAGTAATTGTAATTCTTCAGAGCTGTGGTGCGCTTCGCCTTCAAATTCTTTAATGCCCAGCAGCCGGAGTATAAAACCTGCAAATTCGTTCAGCATCCAGATGATCGGTCTGAATACGATAAAAAACAGCCGTAATGGTGTAGACACAGCTAAGGCTGTACGCACCGAACGCTGTATCGCGATATTTTTTGGGGCAAGCTCGCCAAATACGATGCTAAGGATAGTGATAACGAGGAAAGCCAGTACGCGGCTAAGCGTGATCACAAAACTTGAAGTAATAACAACGCCAACTGCTTTAAAACCGGCAAGCAGTACATCAGTAAAAACACTTTCACCAATAACACCCAGGCCAAGCGAAGCGATGGTAATGCCCAATTGTGTAGCAGCCAGATAACCGTCGAGGTTATTCATAATGCTGCGGGTGATCTTGGCTACCCTGCTGCCGGTTTTTACCTTCAGCTCGATCTGCGAGCCCCTAACCCTAACTAATGCAAACTCTGCGGCGGTAAAAAAGCCGTTAAGCAACACCAATAAGGCGGTTAGAAAAAGATAAAAGTAATTTACAGTCGTTCCGGCGGGGTCCATTAATCAATTATTGGTACACAGGAAAAGTCGACTTATATAAGTCCAGACTTTCGGTTATTACTTTATGGGCATAGCGCGTACCCAGCAGATGTTCAATCGTAACATTCTTACCCTCCAGTTTCTTGTAATCCTGGAAAAAGCGTACAATCTCTTTCATAGCATGCGGAGGGAGTTCGCCTAAGTCGTTGATATAGTTTACAGACATATCATTCTTCGCTACCGCGATGATCTTGTCGTCCTGCTCGCCGTTATCAACCATGTGCATTACACCTATCACTTTAGCTTCAATGATCGACATGGGGAAAACGTCGACAGAGCAAAGTACCAGGATATCCAGCGGGTCATGGTCATCGCAATAAGTTTGGGGGATAAAGCCATAATTAGCGGGATACATTACAGAAGAAAATAAAACGCGGTCAAGCTTTAACAAACCCGATTCTTTATCAATTTCATATTTAGCTTTTGAACCCTTAGGGATTTCGATGATGGCGTTTACTACTTCTGGCACGTTATCGCCGGGAGAAACCTGGTGCCATGGATGCTGAGTACTCATGTATTATTATAGATGTATATTATTCTGCTTTTAACCCGCAGATTGCTTAATTGTTCTTTTTTTTAAAAATGCAAACAGGAACGGAACGGTAGTGATCATAAAAAACCCTATGATGATGTATTGCACATAATGCCTTACTTCGGGATATTTTCTGCCAAGGAAATACCCTGTAAGACAAAGGATGAGCACCCATGCCGCGCTGCCTATAATGTTATAAAGTGTAAACTTCTTTACCTCAACTTTTACAACACCTGCAAAGATAGGCGCAAAAGTTCTAATAATGGGTAAAAATCTGCCTAAAATTAGCGCCATTCCGCCGTATTTTACGTAAAATTCTTCAGCCATTACCACATGGCGTTTTTTAAAGAAGAATGAGTCGTGTTTGTTGAATAATAACGGCCCGGTACGGCGGCCAAAATAGTAACCTGCAAAGTTGCCAAGTATACCTGATATTATTACTGAAACGATCAGTGTAACAATGTTCATTTCAAATACACCACTGGCACACAGCAGGCCCGCCATAAACAGCAGGTAATCGCCCGGAAGGAAGAAACCAAAAAAAAGGCCCGTTTCCGCAAAAACAACAATCAGCAAAAGAAAGAACCCTCCTTTGCTGATTATGGATTGCGCGTCCGTTAAACTCTGTAAATGCTGCCAGAAACTTTCCATGCAATAAGGTAAAGCTACAAATTTTTATCAATTTGTAACTAACTTATTACTTTATCAGGTATGCTATTATGGTAGGATAAACACCGATAGCGATGGTGATTAACGCTGATAAACCTAAAACGAAGCTGTAATATGATGGAACCTGCACTTCCTGCGTCTTTGCCGATTTAAAGTACATGGCAACAATAACACGGAAATAGTAAAAGATGCTCATGATAGCGTTTACCACAGCCAACACCACTAACCAAACATGGTAATGTGATAATGCCGATGTAAACATGAACAATTTACCTATAAAGCCCGCCGTAAGCGGTATACCGGCTAATGACAGCATAGAAACGGTAAGCACGAATGCAAGGAACGGATTACGTTTACCCAGACCGTTAAAGCTATCGAAATTGTCGCTGCCTGATTGTTGCTGAACCAGTATTAAACCGCCAAAGGCAATAATAGAAGCAATAGAATAAGCCGTAGCATATACGAATACCGAATTTGCAGATGTTGCGCCTAATGCCACAATAGCGAACAACAAATAACCTGCATGCGATATGCTCGAAAATGCCAGCATACGCTTAAAGCTCTGTTGATATAAAGCGGTAACATTACCGATAAATAATGTTATGATGGTAATGATAAGCAATACCGGCATCCAGAAAGCTGACACGGACTGGAAGCACTCGTAAAACAAACGCAGGAACGCGGCAAAGCTGGCCGTTTTTACTACGGTTGACATGTATGCGGTTATAAGCGTTGGCGCACCTTCGTAAACGTCAGGCGTCCAGAAATGAAATGGGGCAGCGCCTACTTTAAAACACAGGCCTACGATGATCAGTAAAATACCTGTACCAAACATCGGGCTCACGGTTGACGGCCCTGATGCTACCCAGTTACGGATACCTTCGAGGCTGAATGTGGCAGTAGAGCCATAAATAAGCGTAATACCGAATAACAGGAAGCCGGTTGAGAAAGCACCCATCAGGAAGTATTTTAACGCTGCCTCATTTGATGCGAAATCGTTCTTCTTTATACCAGCCAGTATATATAAACTTACCGACATGATCTCCAAGCCGATAAACAGCATAGTAAGGTTATAGTACGATACCATTACCACAATACCCGCCAGCGAGAACAGGATGATGGCATAATATTCGGCAACGTGGCTGCTGATCCTTTCAAAATATCCCCGTGAAAGTAACAGGATAAGTATAGTGGAAATGATAGTAATGCCTGAAAAAGCAATAGAATAGTTGTTAAACAACATCATGCCATGATAAATAGGCTGTGCAGTGTCTGCTGATGTCCACTCTGCCACGGCGAAGCCCAGCGCAACCAGCAAACCGATAACGGTTACCGGCAATAATGCTTTCTGCGCCTTATATAAGCCTAAGAACAGAACCAGTAATGGTAAAACAGATAAAACTATTAACGTATTCATTTCAATTCTTTAATTCAAAAAAATATTGCCTGTTAAAACTGGCCTGCACCAGGCATTAATTTGGTTTGTACAACGATCATCAACTTATCTGAAGCAGCCTGCGAAATGTGCAGGATCGGCTGCGGATAAACTCCAATAAATATGATCAGTACGCAGATAATAGCCAATACTAACTGCTCTGAGCCGGTAACGTCGGTAAATGTGGCGGTGAGTGCATTGGTTTCGCCCTGCATTACATTTTTGTACATGCGCAACATATAAACTGCACCGAATATGATAGACAAACCGCCAACCAAACCAAACCAGAAGCTGTAGTTGAATACACTGTTCAGTAACAGCACTTCACCTACAAATCCGTTGGTAAGCGGCAATGCAACCGTGCCCAGCACTATAATAAGAAAGCCTACCGCAAACTTAGGTGCAACTTTGGCAATGCCGCCAAGCTGACTGATTTCGGTAGTGTTCATGCGGCGGGCAATAATGTCCCATATAAAGAACATGCCTACTACGTTGATACCGTGGCTAAGCATCTGTATTAAACCACCTTGCAAACCCTGAATACTAAAGCTGAATATACCCGCGGTGATCAAGCCAACGTGTGATATAGACGAGTAAGCTACCAAACGCTTACCTTCCTTTTGTGTAAAGGCAATAATGGCCGCATAAGTTACGCCTATGATGGCCAGCAGAATAACCAGATTTCTCCAGATAAGGAAGCCATCCGGCATATTAGGTATCAACCAGCGGATAACACCATAAATACCCATCTTCAGCATAATACCTGCCAGCATCATGCTGCCTGCAGATGGCGCTGTGGTATAAGTATCCGGCTGCCAGGTATGGAACGGGAATAAAGGGATCTTGATAGCAAATGCGAGGAAGAACGCCCAAAATACCCACGATTGCCTAACGTGATCTAAATGCAGCGCATACAATTGAGTAATATCATACGAACCGGACGGTGTTTGCAGGTACAGGTAAATAAGACCTGCAAGCATGAACAACGAACCGGCGAAGGTATAAATAAAGAACTTAAGCGTGATACGCACGCGGTCCTGACCGCCCCATAAAGCACAGATAAAGTAGATAGGGATAAGCGCTGCTTCCCAGCCAACATAGAACAGGAAACCATCCAATGCGGTAAATACCACCAGCATACCTGCCTGCATAAACAGGATCAGCGCATAAAAAGCAGCTGCATTTTTGTAAGTATGCTTATAAGTTGTCAGGATAATGATGGGTACCAGTAAAGTGGTCAATAGTACCATAATCATGCTTATGCCATCAATACCTGCATTAAAATAGATGCCCAGCTTATATATCCACGGCACATTGATGGCAAATTGTACCGAATCGTTTGGAACAAACCGGGTGAGGAAAAATATTGCAACAGCAAATTCAACAACTGAGAAAAATAAAGCGGCGTGCTTTACTGTTTCATTTTTGAAGAACAGAACAGCAAGGGCTGCAATTACAGGTAAAAAAATTAATACGCTAACCGTCATTTTTTATGTTTAAACGCTAAGGTTATAATTTAACAAAACTATATATCAGTAAGGCAATAATACCTGCTACCATCATGAAGATGTAAAAGCCCACATTACCTGTTTGCAGTAACCTGAAGCCTTTGCTTGCTTCAACCGGGCCCTGCCCTATTCCATTCACCAGGCCATCAATAGCCGAGCGGTCGATCACCTTGTATGCAAACTCCGACAGTGCATCAAGCGGCCTGCGAATGATGAAGTCATACAACTCATCAACATAAAACTTATGGTATGACAGGTTGGCCCAGAAAGAGCGTTCTTCTGTATCTGCCACCGGTACATGACCTTTTTTGTTGTATTTAATATAAGCATAGATGATTGAAATAACCGCTGCGCCAACTGAAACAGCCATCAACAGGTATTCTGTAGATTCAGGTAGTTCGGTTGCGGGCGATATCTTATTCGATGCTGCAAAAACCGGCGCAAGGAATTGCTGTAACCAGTGATGCTTACCACCATCGCCAGGGAGACCCAGCGCACCGCCAAACGCAGCCAATAT
>JBQCIS010000265.1:0-13377 GCA_051953515.1 Mucilaginibacter sp. | reverse complement strand
AATGAAATAATAGAAAAAATATGTTTAAATTTTAATCTAAGTTTAGAAGATTTTTTCTATGAAATGACAAATTTATCTTTAATAGAATTTAAATACTTACTCGAAAACTACTTTATTTATATATTTTTAAAAATAAAATACACCTGTTCTTTTCAAGAAATTTTGCAAAATTATTTAATTGAAAAAAGGAAATGTTTTTTGATTAAATTTTTCTATCTAGAATTAAAAAAAATTATGAGTGACAAAATAATTTCTGTTAATAAATTATTAAAAAAAATATTTTAAGCTGTTTTAAAAAGGAGTTTTACACATAACTAACACCCTAATAACAATCCTTTTTTATATTAATTTTAAAATAGTTGTTATTAATTGAATTGTTGAAATGAATACCTTCGAAGAAATAAATGTGAAAGGTTTTGTTGACGAATACATCGATCCGACATTGGACCTTTTTAGCGAAATTGAAAAATTAAAAAAGGAAAAAAATGCTGTTATCCTTGCCCATTACTACCAGGACGCAGATATTCAGGATATTGCTGACTATATTGGCGACAGTTTGGGCTTATCGCAGCAAGCCGCAAAAACGGATGCAGATATTATCGTTTTTGCCGGGGTTCATTTTATGGCCGAAACAGCAAAAATTCTTTCGCCAAACAAAAAGGTCCTTTTACCCGACGTGAAGGCCGGCTGCTCATTAGCCGATAGCTGCCCGCCGCATTTGTTTAAAAAATTTAAGGAACAATACCCTGATCACCTGGTGATAACTTACGTTAACTGCACTGCCGAGCTGAAAGCCATGAGCGATATTGTTTGCACCAGCAGCAATGCCGTGGGAATTGTGGAAAGCCTGCCTGAAGACCAGAAGATAATCTTCGGTCCGGATAAAAATCTGGGTGCTTACGTGGCGAAAAAGACTGGCAGGGATTTAGTTTTGTGGAACGGCGCCTGTATGGTTCATGAGATATTTTCGAGAGAAAAAATCACTAAGCTAAAAGAGCGTTATCCAAATGCTAAATTGCTGGCACATCCTGAATGCGAGGATGTTATACTGGAAATGGCCGACTATATCGGCTCAACCACAGGTATACTGAAATACGCTACTAAAAGCCCGGATAAGGAATTTATAGTAGCAACGGAATCGGGCATTTTGCACGAAATGCAAAAACAGAACCCGGATAAAGTATTTATTCCTGCGCCGCCAAACAATAGCTGCGCCTGCAATGATTGCCCGCACATGAAGCGTAATACGCTGGAAAAACTATACCTGTGCCTGAAGAACGAAGTACCAGAAGTAACCGTTCCGGCAGATATTATTGAAAAAGCAGTTAAGCCTATTGAAAGAATGCTGGAGATTTCGGCGAAATTGGGGTTGTAAGAATGTTTAATTATCCGGCGTTATTATAAGGAACGAAGTAATCTCTCCTAAGGAGTCCTTTGGACTGGACTATCTTAATCAACAGGAGGAATGTTTGTTAAAAGATATTATTTAGCAAACTTTTACTTTTTGACTTACAAATGCAGTGATTGCTTAGTTCTTCGCAATGATTTTTTGGTAAAAGCTCATTTTTTTTAAAAATTTTCCGCCTTCGGCGGTATAGTAAGTTCAATAGAGATTGTACCCGATTTTTAGTTTAACCTTTACTATTTTTGCGAAAAAAAAGTCCCGCAATGGCATTATTTGACAATAAAGAAAGAACCGATCTGGAGCAGTTAGGCGAGTTTGGCCTGATCAGTTACCTCACTAAAAATTTTGCTCTTAAGCAGAAAAGTACTTTAAAAGGCGTAGGGGACGATGCCGCTGTACTGGATCCGCAAGGTAAAAAAATGTTGGTATCAACTGATATGCTGCTGGAAGGTATCCATTTCGATCTGGCCTATACGCCATTAAAGCATCTTGGCTACAAAGCTATACAGGTAAATCTGAGCGATATATGTGCCATGAACGCCATTGCAACACAGGTAACAGTGTCTATCGGATTATCAAGCCGTTTCCCATTGGAAGCCGTGGAAGAATTGTACGACGGCATTTATCTTGCCTGCGAGAAATATAATGTCGACCTGATAGGTGGCGATACTACTTCATCAAAACAGGGTTTGGTGATCAGTGTAACTTCTATCGGTTATGCCGATGAAAAAGACATTACCTACCGTAGTGGTGCTCATGAAGGCGACTTGATTTGTGTTTCGGGTGATTTGGGCGGTGCTTATACCGGTCTTCAATTGCTGGAACGCGAAAAACTAATCTATCTCGAAAATCCCAAAATTCAACCTGACCTGGAAGGTAAGGATTACATAGTAGAGCGCCAATTGAAGCCAGAGGCCCGTAAGGACGTGGTAGAGCTGTTAAAAGAGATAGAGGTGAAGCCTACCTCCATGATCGACGTATCAGACGGCCTGGCGTCAGAAATACTGCATATCTGTAAACAAAGTGACAAGGGCTGTAACCTGTATGAGGAAAAGATCCCCCTCGACCCTATGACCTACGATACCGCCCGCGAATTTAACCTCGATCCAACCATTTGCGCCTTGAGCGGCGGTGAGGATTACGAACTGCTGTTTACCGTAAAACAGGCGGATTATGATAAAATAAAATTTAAGATGGATATCAGCATTATTGGCTATATTACAGAGCCTTCTGCCGGTTGCAACCTTATCACAAAAAGCAGGGTAGTTCACCCATTAACAGCCCAGGGTTGGAATGCGTTCAAGAGCGGCGAGTAAGCGATAGCTTCATTCTATCATGCTGGTAAAAAATCCTCAAACTTTTATTGTAAAAAGCACAAAAAACGATGCCATTTCGAATCCTGTATTGGCATTGGGCTTGAGCGGTCGGGGCAGGTGAGAAATCCTATGAAAGGGACAGGTTGGCATTTAGCTTTTCGCAAAGGATTTTTCTTCGCTCCTATCCACTTGCCTCGCTGGCTCATCGTAAGCCCTACATAATATGATGCGATCCCGAAACAAGTTCGGGATGAAGGAATTCAGATTTATTCCTCCGGCAAATATTTCTGATCAAGCTGTTTATTTGCCTTCGCGCCTAAATTTTTGATTTTTTCGGCAGTAGTTGTCAAATTACCATTGCCATCCACCAGTTTATTAATGGCTGCATCATAAGCGGTTTGGCTTTGTTTAATGTTTTTGCCGATACTTTCCATATCGTTTACAAAGCCCACAAATTTGTCGTACATGGTGCCGCTTAAACGGGCAATTTCCAGTACGTTGCGATTCTGACGCTCCTGTTTCCAGATACTGGCGATGGTGCGCAGCGTTGCCAGCAAGGTAGAAGGACTAACAATTACCACGCGTTTATCCCATGCATCTGAAAACAATTCGGCATCTATCTGCACCGCAAAGCTGAAGGATGATTCTATCGGGATAAACAGCAGCACAAAGTCCGGCGAATTGATCTGGTATAGGTCATGATAGTTTTTAGATGATAACCCATTTACGTGGTTGCGGATAGACTCTACATGCGCTTTAGAGAATAGCTTGCGGTCATCCTCGGTTTCGCAGTTTACCAGGCGTTCATAAGCTACTAAGGATACTTTTGAGTCGATAATGAGATGTTTTTCATCCGGTAGGTCAATGATCACGTCGGGTTGCAGGCGGCTGCCGTCCGCGCCAATTAAACTGGCCTGTATACGGTATTCCCGGTCGCGTACCAGGCCTGAGCGCTCTAATACGCGCTCTAAGATCACTTCACCCCAGTTTCCCTGCTTTTTGCTGTCGCCTTTAAGCGCTTTGGTCAGGTTTTGCGCCTCGTTACTGATGAGTTTGTTCAGCTCCATCAATTGTGAGATCACCCCTTTCAGCGTATTACGCTCGGCAGCTTCTATATTGTAAACCTTATCAACTTTCTCCTCAAAGGCCTTGATGTTTTCTTTTAAAGGATTCAGTAAAATATCAAGATTTGCTCGATTGGTCTCCACAAACTTCTGCGACTTTTCATCCAGCAATTTGTTGGCAATATTCTGAAACTCCAACTGGAATTTCTGTTGAACCTCGTTGATGGTTTTTTCCTGCTCCGCCAGGCGTTCACGTTGGGCTTTGAAATATTCTTCGGCCTTTACCACGCGGTTTTGTTCTTTTAACAGATCCTGGTTAAGGGTGTTGATAGTATCATCAAAACGCTGGCGTTCATCCAGTAATTGACGGTCGGCTTTATCGCGCTCGGCAGCGAGGCCGATGGCACGTTCTTCAGCCCTTGCCAGCGTAATCTTCAGCTGCTCATTTTCGGTTTCAAGTTGGTCAACCTCATCCTGTGTTATTCCATTGTCGGGCTGCGGTTTGCGTAAAAAAAGCAATACGGCAATTATCAATATTGCAATTGCAGCCCCAAGTATATAAAAAGCGTAAGCATTCATTTTGATAAAAATATTAGCAAAACGAAGTTAGAAAAAATTGATAAAGAAAATGTATTAAGAAAAAAATTACGAAGGGGGAATAAAATAAGAACGATGTCATTTCGATAGAGCTAAGCGTTGGCTTGCGTAGTGCGCGAAAGAGAAATCTTCTGCGCCATGACTATCCCGTGTAGAAGATTTCTCACCTGCTCTTACCACTCAAGCCCCATGCTAATGCAGGATTCGAAATGACAGGGAGGAGAAATATACTTTACTGCGCTTTCTCCATCCTCAACCCCACATCACTTACCTCATGCAGCGGGTTATCGCGCATATTCTGCTCAATGGCGAAATGGTAAATACCTTTGGCAGGGAATTTATAGTTGGTTATAAAGGGTATCTGGAAGCTGTACAGGTCTCCCGAGCCAGTGCCAAACCATTCACCATCCTTGCCCGCAAGTTTAAACTCAATACGGGTGGTTTGCGGTTTTAATGCAGGGCCGTTTCTGTGGAAAAGGATGAACAGGTTAGAGTATTTATAATCGCCGGTTACGCGCAGGTTGAGATACAGGTTATACGCGATATTCGGGTTATCAATATTCACGTCATACTTCACCTTATTTAGGTACGACCAGTTATGATTATCTATTTCTGTGCTTTTATCCATCACCGCGTTGGGGTCTGAACATCCGCTGCAATACAGCGACAGTACAAGTACGGGTAGCAGGTAGAGTAGTTTAAAAGCGCGCATAATTATTGATTATTCTGCTGGTTTCCACCCGGAGCGTTCTGTTTATTACCGTGCCTGCGGTGTTTGTTACGCCTGTTACCGCCTCCTGCTGATTTATTTCCATCAACAGCTTGTTGCTGACCTTTGCTACCCTGGCCTTGTGGCGAATCTGCAGTTGGTTTAGGCTGCTGTTGCGGCTTATTTTGCTGCTGTGGCTTATTTGGCCGTTGCTGCTGGGTTTTGTCCTGCTGCTTTGGTTGCTGCTGTTGGTTATTATTTTGTGCAGCTGCGCCTTTATTGCGGTTTTTACTCTTCTTTTTGTTGCGGTTGCGCTCGTCCAAACGGGTAAGACTATCCTGTCCCACCACGTTCTCATAATCCAGTGCTTTTACCGGTTGGGTTTCCACCTCAACCACTTCGCCCAGATCTTCCGGAATAACGCCGTCTCTATTTTGTTGTTGAATTTCCTTTACGCGCTGTATGGTTAAAGGTATCCACGATTCTTCCATTGGATAGCTGAACCACATTACTTTTTTAAATATGTCGGTCTTTTGCAGACGGGCATCGCCTTTCTGGGTTTTCAACACATTTACATTGTCCGGTATATATTTGAGCGCGTCCATGTAGGTGTCCAGCTCGTAGTTGAGGCAGCATTTCAGCTTACCGCACTGGCCAGCCAGCTTTAGGGTATTGAGCGAAAGGTTTTGATAACGTGCTGCTGAAGTGGATACGGTTTTGAAATCCGTTAACCAGGTAGAGCAGCACAATTCCCTGCCGCACGAGCCTATCCCGCCCAGGCGACTGGCCTCCTGCCGCATCCCGATCTGCCGCATTTCGATACGGATACGGAATGCCTCGGCCATTTTCTTGATCAATTCGCGGAAATCCACGCGGCCTTCTGCCGTATAGTAAAATGTTGCTTTGGTTTTATCACCCTGGTAATCCACATCGCTTAGCTTCATGCTCAAGTTCAGTTCCAGCGCCAGTTTGCGCGAGCGGTGCATGGTCTCCCATTCCAGGTCTTTGGCGGCTTTCCATTTATCAACATCAGCCGGTGTGGCTTTGCGGTAGATCTTTTTGGTTACATCTTCCTGCTTTACACGGCGTTTGTGCATTTGCATGCGTACCAGTTCGCCGGTTACGGATACGTGGCCAACATCATAGCCGCCTGTAGGTGCTTCAACCACCACCAGTTCGCCGGCTTCGAGGTAAATGTTGTCAGTATTTACGTAGAACTCCTTCCGCGACCCTTTGAATTTCACTTCAATAATCGGAAAAGGCTTATAATTTGTAGGCATGTCCATGTGGGCAAGCCAATCGTAAACATCTAATTTGCTGCAGCCATTGGTAAGGCAAGTGCCATTACTTTTGCAGCCAGCAGGAGTACATCCGCCTCCTGTTGAGCAACTTCCGCATCCCATATCAGGTATATAATGTGTCCGCGTTTTGGCGGATCGTTTTAAACTTTAATGTTTTAATAATTTGTAAAGATACATCTAAAAATAGAATTTTCGGATTTGCGTTCCGCTCTACATGAAAATGCGCCTTTTCCAATTCGTTTATAACGGATTGTGATTGTAAAATGTCCATTACGTTGGTCATTTTTTGTGCGGTTTCTAACTCCTGTGCCGGCAGATGCACCAGGTTACCGGCGCCACTCAACAGCAGGCAGCATTCGCGAATAAAACTTATGCCGTAGCGTAAAAAATTCTTCTGGTTTTCACGCCCCAGTTTCGACAGGGTATCCACAAAGCCTATTACTTCCAGCCCTTTGTTGGCAAAACACAGGCGAAGCCAATCGACAAACAGTTTATGGTAGCCTTTATTTTCCTGCTGCAGCATGGCCAGCGCTTCGGTAAGGTTACCGTTGCTCAGGTAAGCGATTTCGTCAGCAGCTTGTTCGGTTTGGTTATGCTGGGTGATAAGGAATTCTTTAATTTCTTCATTCTCCAATGCCGGAATTTTCACCAGCTGTGTGCGGGAGAGAATTGTATTTAAAATCTGATCCTGGTTTTGGGCAACGAGCAGGAATAGTGTATTTGGCTGCGGTTCTTCTATTATCTTCAACAGCGCGTTACCTTCTTTGTCCAAATATTCCGGCAACCAAAGGATCAATATTTTATAGGTTGATTCGAACGGTTTTAGGCTAAGCTTTTTAATAATCTGGTGGCATTCGGCAATATTAATGTTGGCCTGCTTGTTTTGCGCATCGAGATAATCGCGCCAGATATCGAGATTGATATACTGATTGGCCAAAAAAGCCTCGCGCCATTGTTCGATGAAGGTAAGCGCGTTATCATCCTTATGCTTGGCGAAGAACGGGTACGAAAAATGCAGATCGGGGTGCATCAGTTTCTGGTACTTACGGCATGATGCACACTCGCCGCATGAATCATCGGGCTGACGATTCTCGCACGAGAGGTATTGTGCATACGCCACGGCAAGCGCCAAACTACCCGATCCTTCCGGCCCCAAAAACAGCTGCGCATGACTAACCCGGTTCTCCTGAACGGTGTTGATCAGACGTTGCTTTACAGCCTGCTGCCCTACTATTTCCTTAAACTGCATTGTGCAAGGTAGGGAATAGATATGAGATGTGAGATATGAGATTTAAGACTGCGTGGTTTTTTGACAAAAGTTGCATGTAAAACGCAATGCTAAAGAAGTATTAATATTTATATTTGAATCGATGCTCATTTCATATCTCATATTTCACATCTCATAGTTCAAATGAGAATCATGTCCTTCGATTATGGTACCAAACGAATTGGTATAGCGGTTACCGACCCGATGCAAATCATCGCTACGGGATTGGATACAGTACACCCGCAGCATATTGTTGAGTATTTGAAAAAATACCTGCAAACAGAGCAGATAGAGCGTTTTATTGTGGGTGAACCCAAGCAGATGGATAATACGCCTTCGCAGTCGGCGCAACATGTGCGGGGATTTGTAACCATCCTCAAAAAAAACTTTCCCGAAATTCCGGTTGAAATGCTGGATGAGCGCTTTACCTCCAAAATGGCTTCGGCAGCAATCGCTCAAAGCGGAATGGGCAAAAAGGACCGACAAAATAAAGCGCTGGTCGACACGATCTCGGCCACTATACTACTGCAATCCTGGATGGAGAAAAAGGCATTTTAATTTCAACAAACTAAATCAACTTGTCTTTTACTCAGGATTTCCTAACACTATAGAAATGGTATCTGATTTTTAAGGGTTTAACTCCCAAATTCCCATTAAAATAAAAATGCGTAGTTTTGCAGGATGGAAATTCTTCCGGATATCCTTCAGCAATACCTCGATGATCACCTTGATCCCGAGCCTGAGCATCTGCAAAAAATAAACCGCGATACCTATTTAAAAGTGTTGCGGCCGCACATGCTTTCGGGCCATTACCAGGGCCGGTTGCTGAGCATGCTCAGTAAAATGATGCACCCCAAACGTATCCTGGAGATAGGCACTTTTACCGGTTATGCTACCCTTTGGCTGGCCGAAGGCCTTACGGAAGATGGCATTATCCACACCATAGAGGTGAACCGCGAATTAGAGGAAATGCTTAATTCACACTTTAATTCAACAGATGTTGGTAAAAAAATAAAACTGCATTTCGGTGAAGCAGAGGCTGTTTTAAAGGATCTTAAAACAGAAACCTTCGATCTGGTGTTTATCGATGCGGATAAAAAGAATAACTTTGCCTACTTTAATGCTGTCTTTGACAACGTTCGTTCGGGTGGTTTAATAATAATTGACAATGTTTTGTGGAAGGGAAAGGTGTACGGCGAAGAAAATGATGCCGATACACAAGTGATCCGCAAACTAAATGACCAGATTTCCGTAGACAAGCGGGTGGAGAAACTGATTCTCCCGGTGCGCGATGGAATACTGCTCATCAGAAAAAAGTAAATTATGAAGAAAATCTTACTGATTACAACACTGTTGATCTCAACACTTGCTGCATCAGCGCAGAAAAATACCTCAGTATCCTACATTCAGCAATTTAAAGACGCCGCTATACGTATCATGCACGAAACAGGTGTTCCCGCGAGCATCGTTCTGGCCGCTGCCATGCACGAATCGGCCTGCGGTAACAGCAACATCGCCCGCAACCTGAACAATCAGTTCGGTATGAAGGGCTATGGCACAACAGTTTACTACAAAAACAATAAAAAAGTACGCACTTCCTACAAGCAATACGATTCGGTATTGGAGTCTTTCGAAGATTTTGCCCGCGTAATGACCGAAAAGAAGCAGTTCATTCACCTGGGGAATGAATATTCACATTACGATTATCAGCACTGGGCGCACGGCATACAAAAAAGTGGTTATTGCAGCAGCCATACCTGGGCATCGCAGGTGGTTGATATCATAAAAAAATATCAGCTTTATCTGTTCGATGAAAAACCCGCCGACGATGATAAGCAACAAACACAGCAGGCGGCTCAATCGCAAACAAATCCCAACGTAACAATAAGTCATTTGTAAATTAATGGTAGTTTTGGCTAAACGAAGGTACTCTACTACAGGTTTAGCTATAAATGAAAAAAGCAGTATATTTACTTCCGGCAGTAATTTTATTTGCAGGATGTTCCCCCCGCCAATATTCCACCATCAACAATCGCGACGCGCGCAGGAATAATCAACAGGTACAACACTATAACAAAAGCTCCATTGCGGATTATACGCCGTTAACATCGCGCCAATATATCGACAAGTATAAAAACATAGCCATACAGGAAATGAACCAATATGGCATACCGGCGAGTATAACTATAGCGCAGGGTTTGTACGAGTCGGGCAGCGGCAACAGTGAGCTGGCGCGTTTTGCCAATAATCATTTCGGCATAAAATGCACATCCGACTGGAAAGGCAGAAGTTATTATAAAGACGACGATGCGCATAATGAAGCCTTCCGCGTGTATGACAGACCCGAAGACTCCTTTCGCGATCACTCAAACTTCCTGAAACGTAAAAACTACGCTTTTTTATTTCAGCTTGATAAAAATGATTACAAAGGATGGGCATACGGGTTAAAAAAGGCCGGTTACGCAACCAATCCGCAATATCCACAGCTGCTCATCAACATCATTGAGAAATATAGCCTTTACCAGTATGACCAACCCGAAGGCGAGGAACAGAAGGTACAACGCGAGGATAATGTACTCACCCAGATTCAGCAAAATCCAGCCCCCGCGCCAAAAGATTCGGTGATGCAAAGTAACGTTTCTGATAAATTATATACCGTACACGAGGGCGACACACTATATAACATATCCAAACGTTTTGGCTTGACGGTTGACGAGCTGAAAACGCTGAATAGCCTCACCGATAACAATATAAGGATAGGTCAGCGGTTGGTAGTGGTAAAATAATGATGTTAATTACTGTTAAATTATATGGCGAATTTTGGCAAAGATTTAGCTTTAAACCCTCAATGAGGTTTAAACTATTTTTTTTGCTGCTTTTTTTAACAGGAAGCGCATTTGCGCAGGATAAAGTTGAGGGCATTGTGTTTGACAAGGTGTCGAAAGACCGCATAGCGCTGGTAAACGTATGGAATACCAGCACCGGTATATCTGTTTACGATAACCTGAAAGGCGAATTTACCATTGATGCCAGAATTGGCGATATCCTCATCATTACTAAACAATATTATAAGCCGGATACCATAAAAGTAAGCAATTATAATTCGCTGGCTATTTATATGCAGCCAACCTCGCGTGTATTGCAGCAGGTGAACATCCGCGATACTATTTTAACTCCCGAGCAGCAGCTGGCCAATACCAAACGCGATTATAATAAAATTTACGGCCCTCTTGGTGATAAAAACATGCTCTCGGTAGGCCCGGGCGGTGCAGGGTTAAGTATAGATGCTTTGTATAATGCCATCAGCCGGAGCGGAAAGCAGGCAGCGCACCTGCGCGATAATATTGAGGAAGATTACCATCAGAGTGTGATCGACTACCGTTTTAACCGTGCCATGGTTGGGCGCATTACCGGACTTAAAGATAAACAGCTAACCGATTTTATGCAGAAGTACCGCCCCGGATACTTTTTTGTAACTACAGCCTCTGATTATGAGTTCGTTGCTTCCATAAAATCAAACCTCCGCCGTTATCTTCGCCGCCCAAAGGCTTTTGCATTGCCCTTGTTGCCGTCAATTCCGCCGCCTGCAACGTTGAATAATGAACCGCTTTCCATCCCCAAAGAATCGGGTTCAAGATAAATTTTCAAGTCTTTATCTTACTGTATTGGCTTAAAAGAGGGAAATATTTTAAAACGCTTTATATAAAAAAGACAGATTTAACGTTACTTTGTGGAATCTATGTCGACAAAAGCCTGGTTAGCAGCACTGGTATGTGCACTTTTATTGGGTACTACCGCTATGGCCCAAAATGCGGATTCGCTAAAAAAAGATACTACACTTATCAATAAACTTCGCGCCCAGCCCTCGAAAAACGCGTTACCCGTATTGACAAGGCCTATAGTGGTCACGCCAGAACTGGTGCCCGTGAACCTGCCCGATTATACCATCAGCTATTGGCACAAGGGCATTGTTTTCAATCTTAATTTTAACCAGGCGGCTTTTACCAGCAACTGGACCGGTGGTGGTGTAAGTTCGGTGGCCCTGAATGCCAATTTCGACTTTAAAGATGAGTACAACAAGGCCCCGCTGGATTATACCACAGAACTGAACCTGATCTACGGTACCTCAATAGTAAAGGGACAGGGTACCCGCAAAACCAACGACGAGATCTATTATGATAACAAGATAGCTACCAATCTTTCTAAAAAGTGGCTGTTCTTCGGGTCGTTAACGTTCCAGTCGCAGTTTGCTGATGGTTATAATTACCTGTCGGATGCGCCGCCGCAAAAAATATCAGGTTTCATGGCGCCGGGTTATTTAACCGAATCGCTGGGTTTCGAGTATAAGCCAAGCAAATATTTCGATTTGCGCCTCGGTACCGGTACCGCCCGCCAAACTTTTGTGCTCGACACTACCATTTACCATCACCAGCCTGATAACTATGGTGTACCTGACGGCAAGACCTTTTTTAACCAGCTGGCATTTCAGGTGGTTGCAACGATCGACAAGGACATCATGACCAACGTACATCTTAATGCACGTTATACCTTGTTTATTCCATACCAGCAGGCGTTGGACTATACCAGTCATCGCGTGGATGCTACCTTAACCGCCAAGGTGAATAAGCTGATAGCCATGACCTTTACGGGCACTTTCCTGTACGATAAAAACACTGCCCCCCGACCACAGGGCACAGAAGCGCTTGGTTTAGGTATCATATATAAATTTCCATAGGCCCAGAACTAAGAGAGGATCTTATAACAGCTACTGCTTATAACCATTGGTTATTGAATTACTAAAGCCATTGCTATTTTTGCATTGGTTTGTAACGATTTTAGTTTTTTAAAACCGAATCCACATAAACCTACTTACATAAAAAACGAAATACGATCATGTTTGATAAACTTTTAGAGGCGCAGCAAAAGGCAGGCGAAATGAAAAAACGACTCGATGGCATCAGTGTTAGCGGAAGCGCCGAGGGCGGAAAGATAACCGTTGTAGCCAATGGCAACAAAGTAGTGCAATCCATTAACATCGACGAAGAATTTTTAAAAGATGCCGACAAAGAGGAACTGGAAGAACTACTTATGGTGGCAATAAACAAGGCAATGGAGCAAGCCGACAATGTAAACCAAAGCGAAATGGCCGCCATGACTCAACAAATGTTTGGTGGCATGGGCGGCTTGGGTAACCTGTTCGGCAAATAATTTTCGAGTTTAACCGCAGAGGACACAGAGAGGAGAAAACACAGAGACCGCAGAAATTTTTTGAGGTAGAAAAATAGAATAACAAAAAATTTCTGTGCCCCTATGTAAAACTCCGCGCTCTCTGTGGTTAAAAACGCAAAGGCACATAATTTATCTGACTATATATGAAAGCAACTTATTACGGCCAATCCTGCATGGAGATTGAGGCAGGAGGCAAAAAACTACTCTTCGACCCTTTTATTACCCATAATCCGCTGGCAAAGCATATCGATGCTATGTCTATTAAACCGGATTACATATTGGTATCGCACGGTCACGGCGACCATGTAGGCGATCTCATCAGCATTCAGAAACAGAGTGATGCCAGGGTGATCTGTATTGCCGAAATAGCCAACTGGTTGGGCAAGCATGATATCGAGGCGCACGGAATGAACATAGGTGGCGGATTTAACTTTGATTTTGGCAGGGTAAAGATGGTAAATGCCGTGCACTCAAGCGCTTTACCCGATG
>JBQCIS010000264.1:0-4600 GCA_051953515.1 Mucilaginibacter sp. | reverse complement strand
CGGCATGGAAAATTCCAGTGCTATATTTTATTACGAAGATTCGCCGGATGCAGGCAGGCGGGACGAAGAGCTCGAAGCGCATGAGATTGCCCACCAATGGTTTGGCGATGCAGCCACCGAAAAAAGCTGGAAGAACCTTTGGCTGAGCGAAGGCTTTGCCACCTACATGACCAATTGCTACCTTGAACATAAATACGGCGCAGATACCCTGAAAAAGCGCGAAATGTTCGACCGTCGCAAGGCCATTCACTTTGAACGGCAACGACTCGCCCCTGTTATCGACAGCACACAAACTAACCTGATAGACCTCCTCGATGCTAACAGTTATGAAAAAGGCGGATGGGTACTGCACATGCTGCGCCGCAAGCTTGGCGATACTATCTTCTGGCAAGGCATCCGCGCCTACTATGCGAAATACGATGGCTTCAATGCCAATACCGATGATCTGCGTCATGAAATGGAAAAAGTAAGCGGACAGGATCTGAACGCTTTCTTTACCCAATGGCTTTTCACCGCCGGGCACCCTGATCTGGACATAAACTGGCATTATGATGCCGATAGGAAAACGCTTCAGCTCAACATTACCCAAAAGCAAGAAACGCTTTTTGAGTTTCCGCTGGAGTACAGTGTGAACGGCAAGCTGTATACGGTGGATGTAAACATGAGGGAGACCACCGCCGGGATACCCATGACAGAAAAACCAATGGAGATAAAAATAGACCCCGATGTAAACCTGTATGCCGCATTTACGGTGAAAGAAGAGTAATTGCTGTAGCGCTGCTATGAAAGGGAACGTATTGGCTTAAAAGACCAATTAACCGATCATGAAAAGCTTTCGTAATCCGGCCGTATATCTTATCGCAGCGATAGTATTTACATTGGCTGCCTGTAAGAAAAGTTCGTCTGCCATGGTTGTACAACTTACCGCAGCCGATTCAAACAAAACCATTAGTGTTGTCAATAGCGAAAAGATAGTGATCACACTGGCTAATCCCGGCGATGGTGGGTTTAATTTTGATAGCTGGCAATATAATTCGTCGGTACTAAAACTGATAGGGCATACACGCAATTACCCGGCAAACAGTGACAGGACAGGCGATTTTGGTTCAGATACCTGGCAGTTCAACGCCATAGCCAGCGGAACGTCTATACTGAAAATTACTGCTTCACGAAACCCCGCTGACGTAGTAACCCTATTCAATGGTACGATACATGTAAAATAATCGCCCTTTTACCGCTCCGAAAAAATTTATACTTTGCACTGGTTAAACTTTATCAATAGTGCTGGTAAAAACTTTCGGGAGCGCGGTTTATGGCATACAGGCCATTACAATTACGGTTGAGGTAAATATTCTTGCCGGAACAAAATACTTTATTGTCGGCCTGCCCGATAATGCTGTAAAAGAAAGCTATTTCCGCATTGAATCTGCCCTTAAAAACTGTGGTTACCGTATGCCACGGCAGCAGGTAGTGGTAAATATGGCACCGGCAGATATCCGCAAGGAAGGCTCGGCTTATGATCTGACCATTGCTACCGCCATACTGGCTGCATCCGGCCAGATGGAAGCCGAAGATCTTGATAAATACCTCATTATGGGCGAGCTGTCGCTTGATGGTACGCTCCAACCCGTAAAAGGTGCATTGCCTATTGCCATACAGGCGCGGAAGGATGGCTTCAAAGGCTTTATTCTGCCCAAACAAAACGCACGCGAAGCCGCCATTGTGAACGATCTGGAAGTTTATGGTGTGGAAAGCATAAAACAGGTAGCCGATTTCTTTAACGGCAATGGCACAATGGAAAGGGAAATTGTAAATACCCGTGAGGAATTTTACGACAGCCTGAGTAATTATGACAGCGATTTTAGCGACGTAAAGGGCCAGGAGAATATCAAACGCGCGCTGGAGATTGCCGCCGCGGGTGGCCATAACGTAATACTTATCGGTCCGCCGGGTGCGGGGAAAACCATGCTGGCCAAACGGTTGCCAACCATACTGCCGCCGCTTAGTTTACATGAATCATTGGAAACCACCAAGATCCATTCCGTTGCCGGGAAGCTATCTACCAAAGACGCTTTGGTGACGGTAAGGCCCTATCGTTCGCCCCATCATACCATCTCAGATGTAGCGCTCGTCGGCGGCGGCGGCAACCCTCAGCCGGGCGAAATATCCTTGGCGCACAACGGCGTACTGTTTCTGGATGAATTACCCGAATTTAAGCGCAGCGTACTGGAAGTAATGCGGCAGCCCCTGGAAGAACGCCGGGTGACCATCTCACGCGCCAAGTTTACCGTTGATTACCCTTGCTCGGTAATGCTCATTACCAGTATGAACCCCTGCCCTTGCGGCTATTATAACCACCCGGAAAAGGAATGCACCTGTCCGCCGGGTGCCGTGCAGAAATATTTAAGCAAAATATCCGGTCCGCTGCTGGACCGTATTGATTTGCATGTTGAAGTTACCCCGGTAAACTTTAATGAGTTGACATCCGACCGTCCATCCGAAAAAAGCGAGATAATCCGCGACCGTGTTATCGCCGCAAGACAGATACAGGAAGCCCGTTTCGGCAACAAGCCCGAATTGCATGCCAACGCCCAGATGAGTCCACAAATGGTACGTGAGATATGCACCATCAATGCCGCCGGGCAAACCCTGCTCAAGAAAGCGATGGAAAAGTTAGGATTATCCGCTCGTGCTTATGACAGGATATTGAAAGTATCACGCACAATAGCTGATTTGGCAGGGAGTGAAGAAATAAAATTAGAGCATTTAGCCGAGGCCATCCATTTCAGGAGTTTGGATAGAGAAGGTTGGGCGGGGTAGTGTGTGGAAACGGAGTCTCCGGGCATATTAGTTCGTAGTTTCCAACTACGCACAGCAAAGTGCTTCAAAGTGATAAATTCCTAAAAAGTATGAAGAAAATATTGATTGTATTTATTATCCCCGTCTTTCTTCTTTCTTGTTCAAAGAAAAGGGAAATAAAACAAGCCCTTGATGGGTGGTGGTCTATTGACTCCATTTACTTCGAACACTATAATGTAAAAAACTGTATAGAAAGTAATCTTATTCTTTTTAAATTCAATGGACGATCAGAATTACCCATTTCGGTAAATGGATGTAACACATTTATAAACGGCAATAATGACAAGTTTGCAATTATAAAAGTTCTCGATTCCGAAAGCCCGAATGACACAATTCCATTTCGTTTACAGATAGATACAAAAAATAAGATTTTTGCTGGTACTCATAAAATCATTTTTTACAAAGACAATTATAACCATCTACTAAAAATGGAGATATGGTCGGATAAATTATATATCGTTTGCCGAAAGGGTTTATTTGATATTGACACAAATAGCCAATTGGTTAATGACCTGGAAAAAATAAGTTGGACTAATCGTCCCAAACAATATTGAGCCGCTAAAGAAAGATTATCCCACGCTATCCGAAGCCTATAACATAGTTAGCAACTCTATGCCTAACCTAAGTCGAATAGCATAGGAAGTGAAGAAATAAAACTGGAACATCTGGGGGAAGCGATCCATTTCAGGAGTTTGGATAGAAAAGGCATAATAGGAACTATCAGAGAGCAAACGGCTTCTTTTGCTGACTGGATCAATTCTTCCAAAATATAAATTTGGTGGCATGGTTCGTAATTGGAAGTTATGAACAGCGCAATGTGCACATTTCAAAATATGCAGCTAAATTTTATGGATACAATTATCAACCATTATGCCCAACCTAAGTCAGCTATTTAAAAGTCTCTCAATCCTAATAGCCGTCATCGCCTTTATCCCTTTTTGTGGTATGCGCGTTGCGGTTGTACCGAAATACCCGCCGGTAACTTATATTCAAGAAATAACCCCAATCCACCATTAACGGGCATCTTTTCAACCCGGTCACCCGACAGGCCCAATCCTATCGGGATACATGCTGTAACGGTTATATCAATAACAGATAATGAAATTATGGTAGACGGACTTGAAGCGCTCGATCAAACACCGGTAATCGACATCAAGCCTATCTGGAATACCAAGATCTAAAGGAACTGTACAAATGCGCTTGTCTAAAATAATTAAAAAACATGTCATCTCGAACGAACAGCATGAGGCTGTGAGAGCGGGTGAGGAGAGATCTTTTGCGCCATACGTGTTTGCTACATGCTTTGCGCATAAGATCTCTCACCTACCCTTGGCCGCAATTCCCTTGCTCATACAGGTTCGAGATGACATGTTTTAGTTTGTTATTTCTACCTTCAGGAAGTCCGTATTTTACTTTTCAGCATGACGGAAATTATCTGCTCAATGCGCAGCATGCTGTCCTACAACATAACCGCCGGCCGGTGTGCGAAAGGCAACATTGATGCGGTTATAGGAATTTATAGCGATAACTGCTAAAGTAAGGTCAATCAACTCTGTTTCCGAAAAATGCTGTATGGCTTCCTGGTACACATCGTCAGGCACACGGCCGGGATTAATGATGGTAACTGCTTCGGTCCAGGCTAAGGCAGCACGTTCGCGATCTGTGTAGAACGGCGATTCGCGCCAGGCGTCGAGCATGTACAAGCGCTGTTCGGTTTCGCCAATTGCACGCAGGTCTTTCG
>JBQCIS010000263.1:0-7322 GCA_051953515.1 Mucilaginibacter sp. | reverse complement strand
TGCAGAAACTTGTTTTTATAACCGTCCTGTACTGTCCCAAGCCAATATGAGGAAATTTTACGCGGCAACTTTTACCGTTTTCGTACTGTTATTTTTCGTCGCAAATGTATCGGCGCAGCAGGTTTTGGTAAATGATTCAGGCAAAAAGGCGCTAAACATGCTATCCGCCAGGAAAAACGCCCTCTATAAAACATCCCATCAACAGGCGCTTGCACTTGCTTTAAATCGCGGATGGACGGTTCGCAAACGGTTAAAGAACGGCGGCATTATTTCCCTGCAAGGCGTGAACGAGCTGGGGTTTCCGGTTTATATTAAAACTAACGACAATGTTATTGCGGCAGCAACCACACAAACCAATGCCGTTCAGCAGGGAGGTAGTTTAGGTTTAAATTTATCAGGATCGGGCAGTTTTTTAAATAACAAGCTGGCGATATGGGACGGCGGCGCGGTTTATGCCGCACATCAGGAGTTCGGCGGTAAGGCCATCAGCATAAAAACCAGCCAGGGCGCGCTCGACCATTCCACGCACGTAGCTGGCACCATGATAGCCAAAGGTGTTTATCCTCCGGCAAAAGGCATGGCATTTAACGCGGCAACACTTACGTCATATGATTTCGACAACGATGTCTCCACCATAACCGCTGCCGCAGCTAACTTGTTGATATCCAATCATTCATACGGCGATGAAGCCGGGTGGGATGTTAACGATAATGGCGACTGGGTTTGGTATGGCATTCCGGGCGATACGGTGGATTACACCTTTGGTATTTATAACGACCGCACACAGGCATACGATCAGATCGCTTATAACGCCCCTTATTATCTCATTGTAGAATCGGCAGGTAATTCTCGTGGGTATCCCGGTCCTGACATTGGCGGTACCTATTACGGCTACGCCAGCCCAACCAACAGCACATTGGTACTAAAAACCCGTACTGCCGCCAGTATGATCAGCAGTCAGCAGGGCTATGACGGTATAGCCTCTACAGGCAATGCTAAAAACATACTTACGGTAGGCGCGGTAGGGCCGTTGCCCTATGGCCCTGCAAGCAGCAGTGATGTAGCCATAACCTATTTTAGCAGCTATGGCCCTACGGATGACGGTCGCGTAAAGCCGGACATTGCCGGCATGGGATTAAATGTACTTTCATGCAGCACGGCAAATACGCAGAGCTACGAGGTAATGTCAGGCACCTCCATGTCGGCACCAAATGTTACAGGCTCGCTTTACCTGCTGCAGGAATATTATGCACAAAAACATTCCGGCAGTTTTATGCGTGCTGCAACGCTTAAGGGGCTTGCCTGTGCAACCGCTTTTGATGCAGGCAATCCCGGCCCCGACTATATTTACGGATGGGGATTGCTTAATACCAAAAAAGCTGCGCAAGCCATTACTGATAACGGCGCGAAAAGCCTCATTAAAGAATCAACCCTCACACAGGGCCAAACACAAACTTACAACGTAATAGCATCAGGCAACGGCCCGCTTATGGCAACCATTTGCTGGACAGACCCCGCAGGTACAGCCACTGCCAACGGAACCGTAAATGCCCCAACCATTAAACTGGTAAATGATCTGGACGTACGCGTAAGCGATGGCACCACTACCTTTATGCCATGGGTGCTTGATCCGGCGCATCCGTCAGCCGCTGCTACCACAGGCGATAACATCCGTGATAATGTAGAGCAGGTGTATATCGCTAACGCCGTTCCCGGCAGGGCGTATGCCATCACCATATCACACAAGGTAACGCTGCAGTCAGGCTCACAGGCGTATTCGCTGGTCGCGACGGGCATTGGCGGCTCGGCTTATTGTACGTCAGGACCAGCATCGAGTGCCGATTCGCGCATTAACAATGTAACCATAGCCAATATCAATAATACGCCATCTGCGGGTTGTACCACATATTCAGACTATACCAATCTTACCGTTCAGTTAGAGCAGGGTAAAACCTATCCCCTAAGCATAACGGCGGGCACCTGCGGAAACAACTTTAATAAGGTTGTCAAAGTATTCATCGACTGGAATGGCGATGGTAATTTCAACGAAGCGGGTGAATTAGTGGCGACTTCCGGCGCGATTAACACTACAGGCACTTATACAACCAACGTTACCGTCCCCATAACGGTTACGCCCGGCAATTTCAGCCTGATGCGTGTAGTATTGACGGAAACCAGCGACACCTCGGCAGTAAAAGCCTGCGGCACCTATGGCAAAGGCGAGACGCAGGATTATCGCGTACAATTTATACCAAGCAGTACAGATGCGGGCATAGCCGCCATAACCAACCCTGATACTACGGGCAGTTGCTCAGGCCCGATGCCGGTTGCCGTCAGCATAAAAAATTACGGTGCCAAAACCATTATAAATGTACCCGTAACTGTAAATATAAAAGCGGCGGATGGCACCATTACCACATTAAAAGGAACAGATACCGACAGCATTCCGCCTTTAACGGAAGACAGCTTTACACTGAATAATGTTTTTAATTTCCAGGCAGGTGCAAAGTATACTATCATCGCCAGTACAAACCTCGCTAATGATGTAATTACCGCCAATAACAGCGACACCGTTTCGGTTACCATCAGCAACCCGCCCGTTATCAATACGCTGAATGCCAATTATTGCGATGGCGGCAGTCGGTACCTGCTATCGGGCAACGGCGACGGCGAACTTTTCTGGTATAAAAATATAGCAGATGTCGTTCCGCTTGCTTTTGGAGCATCCGCAAGTACCACTGTAGCGCCGGTAAACAATAACTATTATGCAGGATTGAATGATTTTAGCGGTACGGTTGGCCCGCCAACTAAACGGGCGTTCTCCGGCGGTAGTTATAATCAGTTTACACCGTCGGTATTGGTACATACCAACGTGCCTGTGGTTATTCAAAGCGCCCGGTTGTATATTGGCAATTCCGGAAAGATAGATTTTACCGTTTCAAACAGTAACGGCGAAACATTATCGTCAACCACTATAAATGCCATAGCTACAACTGCAACACCTACACCCGGCGCACAAAATGATGACCCTGCCGATACCGGTAAGGTATACAACCTTAATCTTCTACTGCCCGCCGCCGGCGATTATAGCATTACCGCCAATTTTGATAACACAGCGACGCTGTTCCGCAGTAACCAGGGCGTAAGCGGTTATCCGTTTACTATAGGCAATGTGTTCAGCATTACCGGCAACACCGCAACCAGTACCGACACCACTTATTACAAAAGCCTTTATTATTATTTTTATAGTATGAAGGTTAAAAGCGCCGGTTGCCCTGCTGCGGCACGGCAGGCTGTACAGGTGGTAAGACCCGCCATCACGCAAAGCGGTACAACGCTAAGCTCAAACTTTACAAACGGAAATCAATGGTATCTGAATGGCAGCATTATAAACGGTGCTGTCAGCCAGGGCTATGTCCCGAAGGTGAGCGGCACCTATAAATTGTTGGTTACCCTGGCTTCAGGTTGTACCGATACATCAGCCAGCTATGTTTTTGTACTGCCGCCAAAAAGCAATAATAGAAACGACATCAGCCTTGCAGAATACCCGGTACCGGCCAGTACTATTTTAAATGTACTGTTTACCAGCAGCAGTGCCAATAATCTTGCCCTAAGCCTTATTAACTCAGCCGGAGAAACGGTATATTCAAGCCAGCGAAACATAACAGCAGGGAATTTTAGTACTACAGTTAATGTCCAAAATCAGCCACCAGGTGCTTATGTGCTCAAACTGGTACTGGGTAGTAAGGTATATGCCAGCAAAATTATTATTGAAAGATAGCAACAGCCAGGGATGAGAAAAATCAGTACGTTAATCGCCTTATTTTTATTATTATCCGCCAGGCATGCCTTCGCCCAGCAAAACCTCGTTACGGCCGACCGGAAAAAGGCGCTGGACAGCATCTCGTTAAAACAAAAAGCCTTTTATGTAAACGATCATATCAAAGCCCTGAAGCTGGCACACAGCTATAATTGGCCGGCCTATGTTGTAAAGAAAAACGGCGAAGTAATTTCCCTGCAAGGCACTAATACCCTCGGGTTCCCTATTTTTTTAACCACACATAATATTACCTCTGCCAAAACCACCAATACCATTGCTGTGCAGCCGGGTGGAGAATTGGGGTTGAGCCTGTCGGGGTCCAGCGGTTTCCTCGATAATAAACTGGCCATGTGGGATGCGGGAAATGTATACACCCAGCACCAGGAATTTGCCGGAAAGACCATCACCCTAAAAGACGACACCGTGGCCATGACCCACTCCACACATGTTGCCGGCACCATGATAGCCAAAGGCATTAATCATGAAGCGATGGGCATGGCATTTGAGGCAGCTACGCTTATTTCTTATGACTTTGATGGCGATGTAGGTAAAATGAGTGCCGCGGCTGGCGGACTGCTGCTGTCTAATCACTCTTATGGCGATGAAGCCGGATGGGATGAAAACAATAATACCTGGACCTGGTACGGATTGCCCGGCGATACGGTGGACTATTCTTTCGGCTTTTACGGCTCACGTGCCCGCTCATGGGATGAGATAGCAGCAAAAGCGCCCTATTACCTGATCGTTGAATCTGCCGGGAATAGCCGCGCTTATCCGGGTCCGGCAGTGGGTACCGACTATTATGGCTATAAAAGCCGCACCGACCCCACAATAGTGGATAAAGGCCCGCGTCCGGCAAACATCAGCAGCAATGCGGGCTATAAAACTATCCCTACTACCGGGAATGCTAAAAATATACTTACTGTGGGTGCTGTTGGAGTTTTACCTGGAGGGCCTTCAGCAAGCGCGGGCCCGCAGATCGCCTCATTCAGTTCACTCGGGCCTACAAACGACGGCCGTGTTAAACCAGATATTGTAGGTATGGGGTTAGGCGTATTGTCAACCGCCGCATTGGGACCTCAATCTTATATTATCGAATCAGGCACTTCTATGTCTGCACCCAACGTTACCGGCTCGTTATATCTTTTACAGGAATATTACGCCCAGCAAAACAGCGGCAATTTTATGCGTGCGGCAACCTTAAAGGGCCTGGCCTGCGCTACCGCGTTTGATGGCGGTGCCCCCGGCCCGGATTATGTTTATGGATGGGGATTGCTCGATATGAAAAAAGCCACCCAAGCTATTGCCGGTAACGGCACAACGAGCCTGGTTAAAGAAGCAACCTTACCTGAATCGCAAACGCAAACATTTGCAGTAGTTGCTTCGGGAACTGAACCCTTAATGGCCACCATATCATGGACAGACCCACCGGCTACAGCAACTGCCGACGGTAAGATAGCAGACCCAACTATTAAACTGGTGAATGATCTGGATGTGCGGGTAAACGATGGCCAGGCTATATTTATGCCCTGGGTACTTGATCCCTCACATCCATCAGCGCAGGCTACAAAGGGGGATAATATCCGCGATAATATTGAGCAGGTGTATCTTGCATCGCCGCAGGCGGGAAAAACTTATACCGTAACGGTATCCAACAAAGGCAAGCTGCAAAATAGCACACAGGATTACGCGCTTATTATTACCGGTGTAAAAGCCATATTAAAAACGCCCCTAAATACCAGTAATGATATTAACTTATCTGTTTACCCCGTACCGGCAACAAATGCGCTCAACATAGCATTCAGCATTAATGCCAATAAGCTCATGAATCTTACACTCATCAATATGTCAGGCGAAACGGTTTATGCTGATAAACGTAACATTGCTATGGGCAATTATAATGTACAGATCAACGTAAACAGCCTGTCAACGGGCGCTTATATTGTTAAAATATTGTTGGATGGCAAGCTATACAGCCGCAAGGTACTGGTAGTAAAGTAAACCGGCCAGAGATATTATTAATCCCTCCCGTTAATGAAGATTTTAACAAGAGGGATTAAACGTGAGATTAAAAGGTATATTTCACACCCAAACCCGGCCCAATATCAAAGAATGGCCCTGATGCCAGTTCTATACGTGGGTCAAGGTCAAGGCTCACCGCGATAGGCGATTTAGGGATCAGGTATTCCAGCCCAACAACACCATCTGCACCTAACAACAGGTGGCTATTGCTGTAATACTGAGCTGTGCCGCCAAAAACACGGTCGTAATATCCGCGGCCTTCCGCACCAATGTGCGCACCAAACCCGTAATAGAATTTTAGTTCAGGAACATTAAATGCCTCCATGTTAAGCTCGTAAAGGCCGGTCACTACTACTCCGTGATTACGGAAGCCCAACAGGCCCTCATAAGAAACAGACGGGCTGGCAAACCATTTAAAGGATATACCATCTTCATAAGCGCCAAACTTTAAGCCAACCGCGGCGTTATAACTGTCGCCGCTTTGTGCCTGCTGCGCCATGGAGCGGTTTGCGATAGTTAAAAAACAAATAAGAACGGTAAAGGATAATAATACTTTTTTCATTAGATGGTAGCTTTTTGTACTTGCGTTGTTCGGAATAAAACGGCCGAAATTAAATTTTATGGCTTTTCGCATATAGAAAATAGCGTGCCAATTATACAATAAACTGTATATCAACGAAAAACATTTTATCTGCCGGGCGTATCATCTATTAAATAATCATAATTTAGCAATTTATCGGACAGACATTTTTTCTGTTCGTTGATGCTTTAAACCGGTTATAAGTTTTATTGCCAACTAAAATATGAAAAAGGGCTACAGCTTCAACCCGAAAAAATCGTGGTATTTATTTATTTTTCTTTTTGCGGGGCTTTTGCCTGTAAGCTGTGTACAGGGCCAGTTAACCAATACCAGCGGCGGCGAATATCGTAACGGCATGGTGGTTTGCGCCTACCCTGATGCAGCGCAGGCCGGTCTCGAAATATTAAAGAAAGGTGGGAACGCGGTTGATGCGGCGGTGGCAGTACAATTTGCCTTAGCCGTAACCGTACCTGAGGCCGGCAACATTGGCGGTGGTGGTTTTATGGTTTATCGCAGTGGCGACGGACAAACCAATACGCTCGACTTTCGTGAAAAAGCACCTGCTGCTGCCTCCGCCAATATGTTTTTGGATTCTGCCGGTAATGTGATACCTAAAATGAGCCTGTATACGCACAGCGCATCGGGCGTGCCCGGGTCGGTTGACGGGATGTTCACCGCCCATAAAAAATATGGCAAACTGAACTGGGCTGAATTACTGGAACCGGCTATTAAACTTGCCGAAGATGGTTTTAAGGTTACCGGGAAACTGGCAAACGACCTTAACCATAACCAGGCCATGTTTAAACAAATGAACCCGGAGAAATCATACCTTTTGAAGGATACACCGTGGAAGGAAGGCGATATTCTGGTACAAACTGACCTGGCCAATACGTTGAAACT
>JBQCIS010000262.1:0-5770 GCA_051953515.1 Mucilaginibacter sp. | reverse complement strand
ATCATTTACAATATCATAATCATAAATAATATCCTGTGTCGCCATCGACACCATATCATAGCGTTCAAGTGCTTCTTTTAACTGTTGATCCTTATTACGCTGCTCAGTTATATCGTTGAAATATACAGCCACGCCTTCTTCGGTCGGGTACGCATTAAAGCTTAGCCATTTTTTAAAGTGACGCGAATAAGATTCGAACTTATCCGGAACCTTATCGTGCATTACCTTCTTTATATGCGCATAGGCCAACCGTTCATCAAATCCCGGGAATATTTCAGTTACTTTTTTACCAATGATCTGATCGGTTGTTAAACCGGTCTCCATTTCGAAGTTCTTATTAACCTTAGTAAAATGTAACCGCTTATCAAGTGCATAAAAACCGTCGGTAATATTATTTAAGGTGTCTTCGAGGTTTACCCATATTTTATTACGCTCCTGCTCCAGCAGTTTCAGTTCACTGATATCTTGTGCCGAACCAACAATTTTTTTAGGCTGGCCAGGCACGTTTTCAATTCTTGCTAATTGCCGGATATAGCGAACACTATCATCATTTAATAAAAGCCTGTAAGTAATGTCTAACTGTTTTCCTGAATAGGTCAGTGCGGCCAGGTTACCTGTAATTTTTGATTTATCGTCGGGATGAATATGGTCAATAAAGTATTGAAATAAACTACCATTTGCAGGGCGTTTGATGCCGGTTATGGCAAACATTTCATCGCTGAAAACCAATTGTTCAGTTTCCGGGTAAAATTCCCAGCCCGCAACTTTAGCAATTTGATGTGTTTCGCTTAGCTTTTGTTTTTCGCGCTGCAGGTTGGTATTAAGCTCATTTAACTTTTTCTCAAACATTACCTTTTCGGTAACGTCGTCTGCAATGACCATTACATGCTTCTTAGTGTCATCCGTACCGAATTTAATGAGCTGACTGCTGATATTTACGTGTATTTCAGTACCATCAGCTTTATAATGCATCCATCGAATTGCATCCTTGGGTATATAAGAAACGTTATGTGCAGACTCTTTTACTGTTGAGATGTCTTTTTCAGGGCGGATATCAAGAATAGTTTTGCTTAAAAATTCATCCCGGGTATAGCCGTATTTCTTAAGGGCAGCATTGTTTACCGATACAATGCGCAATGTGTCCATCTCATATATCCACATCGGCAAAGGGTTACTTTCGTAAATGATACGGTATTGATTTTCATTTTCAGCCAGTTTTGTATTTTGTATACTAATAAGCCTGTATAAACTATAACCGGTGAAACAAATAAATAATATGCCTTTGGTACTATTGATAAGTACAAAAACAGATGCCGAAATATCGGACTGAAAATAGAAAAGAATACGGTCGCTGAGTGCTATCCACAGGAAACTTATTATCACGTAAAGAACTGATATACGGTAAGCACTCAATCTCATCTAATTAACCGGCAATTTTCTATAAAACAGGAGTGCCGTAACCTGCTAATTATTATTAATGAAAATAAAGAACAGATTTAACTCATTCTTTATATATTTTTACGTCTAATATAAAAAATGGTTGCACCATAAAAAATTGAAACGCAAAAATTGCGAATATAAAAACCTGAGCTTATTATTTTTGCTATATTAATATGCTAATAAAGATATATCCTGAAAATCCGAATCCAAAAGCTATAGAGCAGGTTGTTGAAGTGCTGCGCAGAGGCGGTCTTATCATCTATCCTACCGATACGGTGTATGGTCTGGGCTGTGATATCACCAACCATAAAGCCATTGAAGCCATTTGCCGGATACGTAATATTAAGCCAGAGAAAGCAAACTTTTCATTTATTTGCTATGACCTTAGCCATATTTCGGATTACATTAAAACCATTGATAACGCCACTTTCAGAGTGATAAAAAAGGCTTTGCCCGGGCCGTTCACCTTTATTTTTAACGCCAATAATAATGTACCCAAACTGCTTAGCTCCAATAAAAAAACGGTTGGTATACGGGTACCCGATAATAATGTTGCCCGCGATATTGTAAAGGCGTTGGGCAATCCTATCCTATCCACTTCTATTAAGGATGACGACGATATTATTGAATATTCAACCGATCCGGAACTGATCTATGAGAAATACCGCGATGTAGTTGATATTGTGATTGACGGCGGATATGGTGGCAATATCCCTTCAACCGTGGTAGATTGCACCTCCGGCGATTTTGAAATCGTGCGTGAAGGTAAAGGCGATCTGGAACAGTTTTTATAATTAAGCTATTTGCGCCTTTGGCAAACTAAACCAGAATGTTGAACCGGATACATCCTCATTGCGATAAACACCGATCTCGCCGTTATGCCGGTGCATAATTTCGGATGAGATATATAATCCAAGCCCTAACCCTGAAAAATTCCGACCCGATTCGTCCACGCGGTAAAAGCGATCAAATACATTAGCGATCTTATCATCCGGAATACCAATGCCAAAGTCTGTTACGAAAACTTTTACGTCGTCTTTTCCATCCTTCACATCAACAATCACCTTATCATTTCCTGGTGAGTATTTGATTGCATTGGATAGCAGGTTATTGATCACTTGCTCCATCCTGCTGCGGTCTGCGTAAACAGAAATCCCCGTAGCTCCCTGTAAAAAGATGCCATGCGTATTTTGTGATTGCTGCATTTGCTCCACTGTATCATTCAATAGTTCATTTAGGCTAAACAACTCGTTATAAAACTTCATCTTACCTGCCTGCAAACTTGATACATCCAACAAGTCAGATACTAACACCGAAAGTCTGCCTACCTGCTTTGTGGCTTTATTAATAAAGCTTTCGGCTCTGGGGTCGAGCTGTATTTTCTGCAGTATTTGCAGGGACGCCTTCATGGTAGTAATCGGTGTTTTCAGTTCATGGCTGGCAATGCTCATAAACTCATCCTTGCGTCTTACAATATCTTTCAATTCTTCGGCATTACGCTGGGCGGCGCTGCGCGCCAGTACCAGGTCGGTAATTTCATGCGCTATTACAATAATGCCGGTTATTGCACCGTCGGTCTCGCGTAAAGGTTCGTAAATAAATTTTACATAAATATCCTCCAATGCGTTGTTACGCACCAGTTTCACCATTGCTTCTTCGGCTACATGGCGTTTACCTGTCTTATAAACTTGAGTCAAAACCTCCAGATAATAAGGTTGGCCGGTCAATTCGGTCAAGCCTTCAACAAGTGGTTTGTTCAGTACTTCGTCCAGATTTCTACCCCATATCTGTAATATGATGTCATTTGCCAGTTCAACTACCATATCTTTTCCACGAAGAATGGCAATAGCCATCGGTGCGTTAATGAACAGTTGTTTCAGCAATTCTTCGGCATGGTTGCGGACGCGCGAAATGGCAATCAACGAACGAACCTTGCTCAATAATTCCTTACCCGAAAAAGGCTTAACCATATAGTCGTCCGCGCCCGCTTCAATGCCATCAATACGGGCTTCCTGTCCGGCCCTTGCCGAAAGCAGTATAATTGGCGTACTCGATATTGCCGGGTTATTGCGGACTTCACGTACCAATTCCTTTCCATCCATTACCGGCATCATTACATCACTCACCACCAGGTTAGGCTTATGTTTGCTGATATTATCTAATGCAACCTTTCCGTTAGGTGCGGTAAGTACTTCAAAATACGGCTTAAGCAGTCTGTACAAATAAGCGCGCATATCGGCGTTATCATCAACCACCAGTATTGTGGTATTAGTATCCGTTTCTGCCCCTGAAGTATCGTAGGGCAAACTATCCTCCAGTACATCTTTGCGTCTGTCGGTACCGAGTAACGACGCTGCTTCGTCCACAAAGGCATCGGCGAGTAACGATTTGCTTAAATACAGTTCTTCCTGGTCACTCACCTGCAATACCGGTAAATGAGCTTTCCCTATAGGTATGCTTACCTTAAAAATACTACCTTCGCCAACTTTGCTGTGAACTGTAATTTCACCCTGGTGCATCTTTACTAATTCGTTTATCAACGACAAGCCAATGCCTGTGCCCTCGTGTGTACGGCCAACAGTATTGGGTACACGATGAAAACGCTCAAACATTTTTGGCAACTCTTTGGGAGGGATACCCACGCCGGTATCGATCACCGATAATTCAATATGATCGCGCATCTGTTTCAGGCTGATGCGTATCATGCCGTTCAACGTATATTTAAACGCGTTAGAAAGCAGGTTAAGCACTATCTTTTCCCACATCTCCCGGTCAACGTACACGGGCTTTGTAATCTCGTTGCAATCTATATCAAAAGTAAGTCCTGCCTTTTCAATAATGGAACGGAAACCGCTTGCAATATCTTTCGTTAACGCTACAATGTCTACTGGTTTATACGAAGCATGCACTCGCCCGGCCTCAATACGGCTAAACTCCAACAGGCTGTTTACCAGTTTTAGCAAGCGCTGCCCGTTACGGTAGGTTACACTAAGGTTATCTTTTATTTCCTCCGAAATGGCCGGACTATCAGCCTGTAAGATATCTTCCAAGGGGCCAAGCATCAGTGTTATCGGCGTACGGAACTCATGGCTCACATTGTTAAAAAATACCGTCTTGGCTTTATCAATCTCAATCAGGGCTTCAACCCGTTTTCGTTCTTCTTCATAAGCTCTCACGCTACTTATGCCGGTAGTGATCTGGTCAGAAATAAGGCCGAAAAAGTCTTTGTATTTCTCATCAAGCAAACGGTAAGGGTTTACACCCACCACCATTGCACCATAAGGAACTTTCTGACTTGGATTGGTTATCGGGATAACAACCGCCTGAAATGGCGAGACAGGCCATGCACCACCAGGCATATTTGGCGGTATTTGCTTTGTAACCGCTGTTGAATTATTTTTTACTACATAATCCAATTGCCAGGGTATGTCACGCTCGCTTGAAAAATCTATCGACTGTTGCGCTATATCATCCGGTATACCGCTGGTGGCGCCTAAAAGATGCATACCCTGCTCATTGCAGTCGGTGCCATAGATCATGGAAAAAGGAAAGTCTTGTGGGTTTTCTGCCAGTATCTTTATGGTGTTGGTATAAATATCGCTATCAGATTTACTATCTATATAGGCTTTACCCAAATCTTTGAGTGTACGCAGTTGTCGCTCGCTGATGATCTGATATGTATTATCGGTATTGGCGCAAATGATACCGTTAGGGTTGCCATCTTCACCTGGAATGGGGCTATAAGAAAAAGTATAATAGGTTTCTTCCCGATAGCCATTACGATCCATAATCAGCAACAACGACTCGTCATAGGTACCTGCATTGTTTTTCAGCGCCATTTCTGTACGAGGCCCAATATCGCTCCACAACTCCTTCCATATTTCTTTTGCCGGCTTACCCATGGCCCACGGATGTTTACCGCCCAGGATTGCACAATAAGCATCATTATGGATGTTGATAAGATCTTCGCCCCACCAAACAAACATAGGTTGCCTTGAAGTAAGAATAATGCGAACGCATGTGCGTAAACTTGCAGGCCATAACTCCGGACTGCCAAGCGATGTATCAGACCAATTGAAATTTCTGATCAGTTCGCCCGTGTCGCCGCCGCCTGCCAGAAAGGATAATTGCGCCTGAAATATTTCCATTCGGTGACAATGTGATAAACTTATTGAAAAAGTCGTTTGATTGTTAAATTTTTATTAATACAAACAACAGCGAAAAGAGTTTCGGCACAATAAATATTATTAAATATTAATTTATTTATGCTACTATAACTAGCAAAAAATAATCAGAGCAACGCCGTGAGATTAATATTTTATAGAATTAA
>JBQCIS010000261.1:0-3987 GCA_051953515.1 Mucilaginibacter sp. | reverse complement strand
GTCCCTTGAACATTTCGCGCAGCGTTTTGAAGTATGAAGTATCGCTTACCGTACCCGCCTGCAGTATCTGCTCAATAAAGTCTTTATAGAAAATACCGTACTTTTTCTGTAGAAAAACCGCCTGTACCGCCATTGGCTTGTACTGCATCGAATCAAAATCTTTATCAAACCGTTCGATCTTTACATCGAGGTGGATATTGCTCACATCAACTTTTTTATGACCGCCGCACGACATAAACAACAGTACGGTGAAAAAAAATAGGTAAATTTGTATTGTTTTGTTCGCAGTAGGTACCATTTTTATACTTTGAACAAAATTAGTTTTTTCATCGGAGTATTTTATTTTTAATGAAGATGAAGCTATCATGTGCTGATTTGTTCATTTCGTTTTTGAACGGTCGCTCATAATGGTTTTCTTTACTATCTATTCAAATCATGAAAATAGCATTAGCGCAGCTAAACTATCATATCGGTAATTTCGAATCGAACACATCCAAAATCATAGATAATATCAACAAGGCCCGCCAAAATGGTGCCGACCTGATAGTTTTCGCCGAACTGTGTGTTTGTGGCTACCCTTCGCGCGACTTCCTGGAGTTTAATGAGTTTATTGACTTGTGCAATGAAGCTGCCAAAAAGATAGCTACAGTGTGTACAGACATCGCCTGCATTATAGGTTTGCCCATTCGCAATCACAAACCGCAGGGGAAAGACCTTAACAATTCGGCATATTTTATTGAGAATGGCCAGGTTAAGGCCATAGTAAACAAAGCACTGCTGCCTAATTACGATATTTTTGATGAGTACCGTTATTTTGAGCCATCGACAGAGTTTAATTGCATCGACTATAAAGGTCACCGCATAGCGTTGACCATTTGCGAGGACTTGTGGAACACCCTCGAAAACCCGCTGTACATTACCCGGCCCATGGACATCCTTATTGAGCAACAGCCGGATGTAATGATCAATATCGCCGCATCGCCATTTTCATATAAACACGACGAAGAACGCATTACTGTTTTACGCGACAATGCAATCCGTTACAATTTGCCGCTGTTTTATGTAAACCATGTGGGCGCACAAACCGAACTGATATTTGATGGTGGCTCGCTGGTATTCGCCCCCAATGGCGATATAGTGGATGAACTGCCTTATTTTGAAGAAGCGCTGACCTATTATGAGCTGGATAAAAATGCAGGTATAAAGCCGCTTCAACCAATTACGGTGGCAAAGGAACGCCAGACAGACATTGAGCAAATATACCAGGCGCTTATACTGGGCATTCGGGATTATTTCTATAAATCGGGTTTCAGCCGTGCAATTTTAGGTTTGTCCGGCGGGATAGACTCAGCAGTGGTGTGTGCTTTGGCTGCGGAGGCATTGGGTGCTGAAAATGTAATGGCAGTGTTGCTGCCATCACGCTTCTCTACCGGTCACTCGCTTAAGGATGCTGAGGATCTGGTAAAAAATCTGGGCTGCAAGCATGAAATTATCCCAATAAAAAGCATTACCGAGGCGTTTGAAGAATCACTGCATCCGCAGTTTAAAGATCTGCCCTTTAATATTGCCGAGGAGAATATCCAGTCGCGCAGTCGCGCCGTACTATTGATGGCCATGTGCAACAAATTTGGATATATTCTGCTCAACACATCCAACAAAAGCGAAGCGGCTGTGGGTTACGGTACTTTATATGGCGATATGTGCGGCGGCATCTCCGTTATCGGCGATGTATATAAAACACAAGTATACCAGCTTGCAAATTACATAAACCGCAACAGCGAGATTATCCCTGAAAATTCCATCATCAAACCGCCGTCAGCTGAACTGCGACCGGATCAGAAAGACACTGATTCGTTGCCTGAATACGATATACTCGATAAGATCATTACAGAATATGTAGAAAATCGCCGTTCCTCGTCAGAGATCATCAGCATGGGCTACGACGAAGCGACTGTGCGCCGTACGTTAAAGCTGATCAATATTGCAGAACATAAACGTTATCAAACCCCGCCAATCCTGCGGGTATCGCCAAAAGCTTTTGGGATGGGCCGGAGAATGCCTATTGTTGGGAAGTACCTGTCCTAACGAATAGGAATAGCGAATATTGAATTTTGAATAACGATAAAAAACGGTTGGTTTAATAAGTTTGCTTAAACTAAAACAGTTCATTTCGAACGAGCAGCGTGGCCTTGCGCAAGGGGCGAGGAGAAATCTTCTGCAACATGCAAAATGATTATGCATAGCGCATAAGATTTCTCACCTGCTCTAACCACTCACCCCTGTGCTCACGCAGGTTCGAAATGACACACATTATGGGTTAAGCCTTATCCCCCATAAACAAACTTGTATCCTATCCCCCTTACAGTTTGCAAATACTGTGGCGAATCGGGGTTATTCTCAATCTTTTTACGCAGGCGTACGATGTGCATATCTAATGTACGGGTGTTTACGTCGGCATTGTAGCCCCACACTTCCATCATTAGTTCTTCGCGGTTGATGACCTTGTTCTGGTTTTTCAGGAAGTAGAGCAGTATTCGGTTTTCCAATATAGTAAGCTCTATCTTTTTGCCGTCTTTTATAAGCAAATGCGTATTAGGCAGGTGCTCCATGTTAGCAAATTTATACGATTCGGTTTTTTCGTTATTCAGGGAGAATTTGATCTTGTTATCGATCATTGCTACCAGGACATCCATATTAAACGGCTTGGTAATATAGTCTGATACGCCAAAATTGTACGCCTCTATCTTGTCTACATCCTGCCCTTTGGCCGTCATCATAATGATCAGTTTGTCGTAGCCTTTCTGGCGCACACTTTCGCACACTTCCGAGCCCTGTTTTCCCGGCATCATCCAATCTAACAAAACAATATCAGGCTGTTCATTTAAAGTTATAAACTCTGCTTCGTTGCCGTTGCTGGCTTCCAGAACTTTATAACCTTCCAGTTGCAGGCGCTCTGCAACCAAAAAACGCAGGTTTTCATCATCCTCGGCCAGCGCTATCTTTATTTCTTTGCTCATATTCAATTATCGTTTGGAAGCGTCACCGTAAATTCAGATCCTTCATCAACCTTACTGCTTACAGTTATCTCCCCGTTCATAAAATTAACTAACTCCTTGCAAAAAGCCAAACCAAGCCCAACGCTGCCATTCTGGTTGTACTTGTTCTCAATACGGTAAAACTTATTAAATATATTGTTCAATTCGTCTTTCGGTATGCCAATGCCTTTGTCTGTAAAGGTAAAAACGATGTTATCGCGCCTGTCGTGTGATGCCATAATATGCAGTTCCTTTTTATTTGGGTGCGAATACTTGTAAGCATTTTCCATCAGATTCTGAAAAACACTCCCTAATAATACCGGGTCGCTATGAATGGTTTTAACATTTTTTATATCGGCATCCAGCTTAAAATCGGGGTATTTCATACTAAAGCTTTCTATGTAGCGCTTTATAAATTCGCTGATGTCAATCTTCTCCTTTTTTATCTCAATCGACTTATTTTCCAGCTGTGTAAATGAAAGCAGCTTGCTCATCAGTTCATTTAGCTTATCCGCTTCTTCATCGAGTATCTTACCATAATGCTTACGCTGCCTTTCCGTAAGTTCACCATCCCCGCGCAGGTTCGAGCCGGCTATTTTAATTACACTTACCGGTGTCTTGAACTCATGGGTGAAGTTATTGATAAAATCGTACTGGAGCTTGAACAAACGCATATTGATCTTCAGGTTGCGGTAGATGAGGTAGCCGATTGTCATCAGAAAAATATACATCAGTATAATAATACCACCTATCGGCATAAAGCGACGGTTCACTTCGGCTATTATATACCGCCTGGTTGATTTAAAGAATAACTTGTAATTGGCCAATGCGCCGGGAAACGATATTTCAGTTGTTATGGTTGTAATAGGGTCAATATCCAGCGGATAGTATACCACCGGTTTTATGGAGATGCTTTGGTAAAGTTGCCTGCTAACGTTTCTGATCTTTAATA
>JBQCIS010000260.1:0-2598 GCA_051953515.1 Mucilaginibacter sp. | reverse complement strand
TGAGCGATTGAAGCAGCAGGTAACTAAGCGACAAGTAACGAACTTTGCAATGACGCATTTGACACAATTGCAGTTGGGTTAACCAAACAAAACTTTACTATCTTTAACCAAAGCCAATTACCATGAAAAAGCTACTCCCTTATATCGCTATTGCAATTTTCTTCTGCTCCTGTCAGGGCACAGGTACCGGACTGATCACCGATTCTACGGCTACAGGCAGCTCTGATTCATACACCACGCCCGACGCGCAGGCAATTAAAAAAGCGGTAAATGACGCTTATGCCGCCATAAGCTTTAAAAAAGGCGAGCAACCACAGTACGACTCCATTAAAAACTGCTTTATACCTAAAGCCCAATTTATCAGCTTCCGTAGTGACAGCATGCGGGTGCTTAACTTAGAGCAGTTTGTTTACCTCTACCGCACCTTTATTGAAAGCGATAGCGTGACCATGTTCCACGAAAAAGAGATCTATGGTAAAACCGAGCAGTTTGGTAAAATCGCATCACGCATCAGCACATATAAAAGTTACCTTAATACCATCGATAAACCGGAAGAACGGGGCGTAAACAGCTTTCAGCTGGTAAAAACGCCCGACGGGTGGAAAGTAAGCAGTATTATATGGGATGTGGAACGAAAAGGATTGAAAATACCGGCGTATTATTTGCCGAAGTAAGCCCTTTGCCCGGTTAATGATAAAAATAAAGCCCCGCAGTTTCCTGCGAGGCTAATATAAATTATATATGTCTTCATCTGCACATTCGCATATCCACGCATCTGCACATCAAAATCTTACTTCATCGATTCAATAAACTGATCGAACAAATAACGGCTATCATGCGGACCAGGTGAGCTTTCAGGGTGATATTGTACCGAGAACGCTTTTTTGCCTTTTACCCTGATGCCTTCAATCGATTGGTCGTTCAGGTTTACGTGGGTAATTTCAACCTTGTCTGATGCCCTTACCGCTTCTGGCACTACGCCGAAACCGTGGTTCTGCGAGGTCACTTCGCAATGGTTAATGATGATATTTTTTACCGGGTGATTCAAACCGCGGTGCCCGTTGAACATTTTTTGGGTTGGGATGTCGTTAGCCAAAGCCAGCAACTGGTGACCTAAACAGATACCAAACATTGGTTTATCTGCGGCCAATATACCTTTCACTGTTTCTACCGCGTAAGGCATGGCAGCCGGATCGCCGGGGCCGTTCGAAATAAAGTAACCCGATGGCGCAAAGTCCTTCTCCATTTCTTCAAAGCTGGTTTTTGCAGGGTAAACCTTAGCATATACATCGCGGTCGTCAAAGTTGCGCAGGATATTTTTCTTTACCCCCAGATCGAGCACCGCAACACGGTATTTAGCGCCTTCGTCGCCAAAAGTATATGTTTCGGTAGTTGACACCTGTGACGACAGTTCCAAACCATCCATTGAAGGCACTTCCGCCAGTTTGGCCTTCAGTTCTTCAATATCCAGTATTTCCGACGAGATGATAGCATTCATGGCACCCTTATCGCGTATGTGGCGCACCAGTTGGCGGGTATCTATATCGCTTATACCCACAATATTCTGCTCCTGGAAATAATCCTGTATGCTTTCATTAGCCTGCTTACGGCTATACATAATATTGTAGTTCTTACAAACCAGGCCGGCTATCTGTATGTTGCCGCTTTCCACTTCCTCGTTGCTGATACCGTAGTTACCGATATGCGCATTGGTGGTCACCATGATCTGTCCGAAATACGATGGATCAGTAAATACTTCCTGGTAACCGGTCATGCCGGTGTTAAAGCAGATCTCGCCGGCTGTAGTACCGATCTTACCAGCGGCTTTCCCATGAAAAACAGTGCCGTCAGCCAATAATAATACGGCCGGCAATTTGGTGTAATGCGTCATTTTTTACGAAAATAGAATGATTAACTTGTTGGTTAGCTTTGTGATAAGCTTCCTTAAATGCGGTTGGCAGCACGAAGTGAAATACTTCTTTTTTCACGCTGCAAAAGTACGATTTTATTTCGGATTTTGGATGTGGAATTTCGAATTTTATTCACAAATATTCAATCTGCGGTTAACTGATCGTTAACACCGGCATTAATTAACCCCTAGTATGGCCCGGTGGACTCACCCGATCATCGCTTCGCTCGATCACCCTCCCTTCGCTGCGCGGAAAGAGGGCAGCTCATTCGTTATTAGAAATGAACAGCTTAACCCCACGCTTATACTTCGACAAGGATGACAGTGCGCTTATGCAACGATGCCATGTAAACTTTCCGAGTGCGCAAAGTCCTGACGGAAAACCGGGCCGGGAGTATGGCCTGCGGGCGGAAGGTTTTTTCCGGCTTGATCTTTTGGTTACTTTTGGATCAAGCCAAAAGTAACAGCCTCAGCGGCAATTGAGCGATTGAAGGGATAGGTAGCGGACTATACATGCGAGCAAAGGCCTTTGCGCTTATGCTTCGAGGGCCTCCTTTAGATTAGCATAATTAAATTCGTGGATTAACAGATTGAGAAGAAGCAGGGTGAACTATGAGTAGGCCTCTGAGTTAATGACTCATATCCTGAAGAAGACCCTGCCTCTTTTCATCAACTAAGTGCTCAAATAG
>JBQCIS010000259.1:0-3131 GCA_051953515.1 Mucilaginibacter sp. | reverse complement strand
ATCAACATAATCAGCGTAATCCCCTAATTACATTGCTTCAGAAACCACCTCGGTAACTTCGGGAACCATTCTTTTAAGCAGGTTTTCTATACCGGCTTTCAGGGTTATAGTGGATGATGGGCAGCCGCTGCATGAGCCACGCAGTTCAACAGTTACAATCCCTTCGTCAAATGATTTATAGGTGATCGCGCCGCCGTCTGATTCAACAGCCGGGCGAACATAGTCATGTAATATCTGCTGTATCTTTACTTCAACATCGGTGCCTTCAAAATTAGTATTTTCTACGTGCTCTTCCTCTTTTACCGCTAATTCGGCTTCAACGGCGCCTTTTACAAATTCTTTTAGTATCGGTAACAGGTCGTCCCATTCACTGCCTTCGGCTTTGGTGATGGTAACAAAGTTGCTGGCAAAGAACACACCATTCACAAATGAGAATTTGAACAATTCCTTTGCAAATGGCGATTTTTCGGCGGCTTCTTTTGTAGCGTAATCAACACTGCCATTAATCAGCAACTTGTTCACGATAAACTTCATGGTTGCCGGGTTTGGGGTCGATTCGGTATATACGTTGATATTCATCTCGCTTCTTTTTTAAAAACTAATAACAAATTTATGCAGGTTTTTGATTTAAAACCAATAGTGAGGTAGTTATGACAAGAGTATGATTTTTTGATGTGTAAATGTGCAAATAAACAGATGTGCAGATAATGTTCATTTGCATACCTGCACATCCACTAATCTGCACACATCACATCATATTCCAGTATAATTTGATGGTGTAATTCTTTTCAGCTCCGCTTTTATCGCGTCACTCACATCTAACGTATCTACAAACGCAGCTATTGTCTCAGCATTTACGCCCTTGTTGGTACGGGTAAGGTCTTTCAATGCCTCATAAGGATTTGGATAACCTTCACGACGCAGGATGGTTTGGAGCGCCTCTGCCACTACCGCCCAATTGGCTTCGAGGTGGGCATTAATAACCGACTCGTTCAATAGCAGTTTATTTAAACCTTTTGTGGTTGATTTAATAGCGATCATGCTATGGCCAACCGGCACACCGATATTACGCAGTACAGTTGAATCCGTTAAATCGCGCTGTAAGCGTGAGATAGGCAGTTTGGCGGCCAAATGCTCAAATATTGCATTCGCCATACCCAGGTTGCCTTCCGAGTTTTCAAAATCTATCGGGTTTACCTTGTGCGGCATGGCTGATGAACCAATCTCTCCGGCTTTTATCTTCTGTTTGAAGTAGTTCATCGAGATGTAGGTCCAGATGTCGCGGTCAAGGTCTATCAGGATGTTGTTGATTCTTTTTAGCGCGTCGCATTGTGCAGCAAAGTTATCATAGTGCTCTATTTGCGTAGTGTATTGCGAACGGTTAAGCAATAGCACATTGTTCACGAAACGGTTGCCGAAAGCTTTCCAGTCCGTACCGCCAAAGGCAACATGATGGGCGTTAAAGTTACCCGTAGCGCCGCCAAATTTGGCTGAGAAAGGTATCTGCTTTAATAATGCAACCTGCGCGTCCAAACGCTCTACAAATACCATTATCTCCTTACCTAAACGGGTAGGTGATGCCGGCTGACCGTGCGTATGCGCCAGTAATGGGATATTCGCCCATTCTTCAGCATAAGCTTTTAAAATATTAATCAGTTCGGTTAATGCAGGATAGTACACATCCTGTAAGGCCATTTTAAACGAATAGGGTATAGCAGTGTTGTTAATATCCTGAGAAGTAAGCCCGAAGTGTATGAACTCTTTAAATTCACCGATGCCCAATTTATCAAACTCCTGTTTAATAAAGTATTCAACTGCTTTTACGTCGTGATTGGTGGTTTTTTCTATTTCCTTAACCGTTATCGCATCTGCTTCTGTAAAATTTTGGTAGATGGCGCGTAACTTTTGCGTGATACCTGAATCAAACTTACGTAGTTGTGGCAACGGGATCTCGGTTAACGCGATGAAATATTCAATTTCAACAAGTACACGGTATTTGATGAGGGCGTATTCCGAAAAATAGCCGGCTAAACCGGCAGTGGTGTTGTGATAACGCCCATCGATAGGTGAAATTGCTGAAAGCGGGGAAAGTGTCATTTCAATAAATTTTTGGCAAAGGTAATAAATCTGCCGATTGTCAGAGATAAGTAATTTACGATGGAAACTTTGGGTTCTGAAAATGTTTCCATAGTTTTGTGTCGAAAATGATACCAATAGAGAGAGTAATAGAAGGTGCTGAAGACCTGTTTCTTACGGCAGGCATAAAAAGTGTTACGATGGACGACATTGCCAAACATTTGGCTATATCAAAAAAAACAATCTATCACTTTTTTAAGGATAAGAACGAGCTGGTGATTGCCCTTGTGAAGAAGAAACTGAAAGATGATGAAGACCAGATGGAGGATATCATCAGCAAGTCGGCCAATGTGATAGAGGAGATGATCAATATGATGAAGTGCTCGGAAGATATTTTTTCGCGCATTAACCCGATAGTGATACACGATTTGCAGAAATATCATCCCGATGCCTGGAAGCAGTTCCAGAATTTTAAGGCTGATGTCTTGATCCGGACACTTGAGGAATTATTGACTAAGGGAATTAAACAGGGCTATATAAGGCCTGAACTGGATGTGAAGATAATAGCCCGTATGCGGGTAGCACAGGTTGAGCTGGGTTTTAATACTGCGCTTTTCCCGCAAGCGGAATTTAGTCCGTGGAAGGTACAAACCCAGTTTTTGGAACACTTTAACTACGGTATTTGTACACTGGAAGGCTATAAATTGCTCGATCAGTATAGAAATATTACACATGAATAAAGCTACTGACATAGGGTTGTCAGCACGGCAAATGAAATTTGAAAACTAACAAACCAACTATGTATAGAGTACATATGAGAACAATGAAGTATATCTACCTAATAACAGCTATCTGGTGCGGTGCGGCGCTTACAAGTAGCGCGCAGCAGGCAAAATCCGATAGCGTGTACAATTTTACCTTGCAGGATTGCATTAATTACGCCTATCAGCATCAGCATGATGTTGCCAATGCAGCGCTGGATGTAAAAAGCGCCAATTACCATGTAAAAGAAATAATAGGGCAGGGTTATCCGCAAATAAACGGCGCAGCCGGTT
>JBQCIS010000258.1:0-6867 GCA_051953515.1 Mucilaginibacter sp. | reverse complement strand
CTTGATAGCGATCTTGCCCGGGTTTGGCGTGGTTACCAGGTCGAGCACCTCACCGTCGCCGGTGTAGGAAATACGGTCATTACGACCTATATCGGTTAATTTTTTTATATCGATGCCTGTTTTCCGCAATGAATCAATAGACAGGTTTTTTTGAAAGAACGACCACATACGCGGATCTTCCTCACCAAGCCGCCATAGTGCCACACCGCCGGTGGCCCAATCATCGGCCATGCGGATGATGTTGAAGTTTGTAATGGCATCGGTAAAATAAACGGTATGTAACATACCCACCTGGTCGTTGTAGCTGTAGTGCAGGTTGGCTGTCTCAGGGTCGTAAATAATAGTTTTATGCGCTTCCTGTGCCGAGCTGATGGCTTGCTGGTAGCTAACCGAACGCCCTATGCTGCCTTCGGGCCAGTCGTATGCACCGCCGGCAATGGTAAGGATAACCTTTTCGCTTGGTATTTTAGAACATACATCATCCAATATCTGTTCAACCCAATGCTGGTCTGACAATTCGCCGGGCGGGCTGTTCTCGTCGTGCTGGTCTATCGCCATCACAAACAGGTAGTCGTTATATTTTTGCAGAAATTGCAGGTCGTACTGGTCATCCTGAGGTATTACATTCTGCGTAACCAGTAAGCCCATTGGGTGCAGCGTGTTATACAATTCTTTCTCAAATTCAGTATAATCAGGCGTCTTGCGGATAGTAATATTATCAAAATCAAGGTCGATGCCCCTGAAATTGTATTTCTTTAGCTGTTGTGCAATGCTGTTAATAAAGGTAGCACGTGATTTTTTGCTTTTTATAATGCGGCTAACATCTTTCGTATCAAAATCGCCGGTGGCATTACTGGTGTTGATATAGTTTGAGATGGAAATTAGTACGGGCTTTTTATACCTTTTGTTAAGCCTGATGAGGCCGGTGTCCATTTTAGCGGTAATGGTATCGGCATTAGGGGTTATGGTAAAGCCTTCGCTCACCACCATATCAAGTCGCGCTATATTATCGGCAAGAGATGTGTAGGCCTGCGGGTCCCAGGCCATATAAAAGCCTGCATTAATACGATCTTTATTATTAGGCTGTTTAAGCTGGTGCAGGCGCTTTTCGCGCGCCATTTTTTTAATCTCGTTTACCTGCAGGGTAAATTTCTTGTATTTAGCCGAACGTTTTAAGGCTTCTATCGTGGCTTTATCTAATGACTTTGGCGCCTCGTTAAGGTTGGGTAATACGGGATATTGCTTGGAGGTAATGGCTACAGCTGCGGCCACAACCGAGCCAATCATCACTATAAGTAAAACACGGCTTAACCATTTAAAACGGTTCCACCTGCTTTTGGTTTCAGCCTGAAAAACTTGTTTACCCGACATTCGATAAAATTACTTTAGGCAAAAATGATTTTTGGGACGAAGATATAATTTGGTTTGGTTTACTTGTGCGCTTTAGAAGCATCAACACCCGAAAAATCAACACCACACTTACAGTTGCTGCCACAGCTTTTCTTTGCAGTAAGGTTTTTATATAGCATACGGGCCATATAAAACACAGCTGCAGCGAAAAGAAGTAATATAATGACCACCTGGATATTCATGTCACAAAATTAATACATTTTAGATATTATATACGTAAGGACAATGTAAATAGTATAAGGTTTAACCGCGCATAAAAGCTACGGTACCGCCAACCCAGTCAAAATCCTTATTATATCTCACGCCAATCATTTTACCTTTGCTTAAACGGGCCAGGTTTATTGCAAGGGTTGGTTTCGCATTGCCATTCGGCCACAGGTACAATAGCCTTATCTCTACTTTTACACCACCGTCTGGCGCCTGTACAACGGGCTCATAACTTACCTTCTCCTGCAGTATCCAGTTTTCCGGATCTTTTATCTTTTCAATATCACCGGGCTGAACATCAATTATAACACCCTGCCCTGCAAATGAGAACAATGGTTTAAGCACATAGTTTTCAAGGTTGGCCGGTATTTGCCTTACCTGGTGCAGGAACTGTGTTTTGGGTACATAATTGCCCTGCAAATAAGGCATAGTGAATTTACTGATGCGGTAAAACCAGTTGGGATGCGTAATCCACTCCACATCCAGCGGCAGGCGGATATCCACATTGTTTTTAAAAACATCCGGGTCATTCTCTATCTCGTCAAATATCAGGCGGTTATAAATGCGTTTAATATATTTCTTTTCGCCATCCTTTAGGTAATATAACCGGCTACCGTCCTGTTTCAGATCGCCGAATGATATTACCGGTGTGCCGATAAGGTGTTCGGTGTAATTAAAATCAACAATGGTTTTTTGTTCTTGCGCGTTCACGTCCATCAATACCACTTCAGCCGGCGAATAAGGACCGAGGATGGTTTCTTTCAGTAAGCGGATATAGGACGAATTGGACAGGTCGCTAAAATAGATCGTCCACTCATCCGGAATATCAAATATTTGCCGGTGCGACTCGCCGAGTAGCACCTGGAAACCAAACAGGGATGGAAAACCTTGCAGTTCAATCAGCTTGGGTACAATATCGCCGTTGTTGTCCTTACAAACGCCAAAATCGAGCGCGATCATGTGCGGGTGGTCATTCTCGTTGGCTACACGCCATTTTTCAGGGATAGCACGTTCGGTCAATTCCTTAAAATCGGGACGAAGGATGGTGTGGATAATATCATCGCCGGCCGCAATGAGTTTGTTCCGGAAATCATCTGTCAGGAATACAGGCGTTTCTGCAACGCGGAAGTCAATTTTGGCCTTTGAAAGATCGGTCAGCCGCTCTACAAAATGCTGATACTTTTCATCGGTGAAATTATGGTTGAATGCTTTGCGGGCTGATGGCTCCATGTTTTACTATTATGTCATTGCGAGGAACGAAGCAACCTCATCGTAAGCAGGTAACGAACTATGCAAAAACATCGTTTTGAAGCATTACGAGGGGGTTGCTTCGTCGTACCTCCTCGCAATGACAAGGTTATAATATCATTACTTTTATCCCACTTCCTGCAAACTCATCACTGCCTGATCCAGGAAATTCGGGATCATGGTGTTTTGTGTGAGTTGCAGTTTTTTGGGGTCGTCCAATAACTCCAGCATCTGATCATATTTTTCGGGGCCGTGCTCATCAACCACTTCTTTCTTCTTTTCTGGCCTGAGGAGCATGTTTTTCATACCCATTGGGTCGGCCTCGGGGTGAAACTGTGTACCGATAAAATAATCGCTGTAACGTACAGCCATCATTGCACGGGGCAGGTTGATATGCGGGCGTTCTTTTTCAATAGCCAGTAATTGCATGCCCAGATCGGCCAACTGTTTTTCGTTGGGATGGATCACCTGCCAGCTGCGCGAATCAACGGCATAGAACGGGTCCATAAGCCCTTCAAACACCGCCTCATTCATACCCGCCGCAGTTTTATGTACCGGTAAAATGCCAAACGAAGGTGAACGGCGAAGGTTGATATCCCCCAGATGATAATGCCGGCACATCAGCTGAAAAGAATGGCAAATAAAAAAGCCATACTTTTTCTGCGGATCATCCGAGCGGTTATGCTCGTCCAGCGTGTCGATCAATCCCCAATATTTTTTCTCCCATTCCGAGCCCTCGGTATCCAGTGGATTGCCCGGGCCGCCGCTTGAAATATAAATATCATAGTTTGTTCCCGGCATCTCGCAATTGTGGCGCACCTCAAAAATATCGTAACTGAGGTCGAGATCGTTTTTTACTTTATAGCGCTCCAAAATTTCGCGTATACCGCGCATCCCCTCATTGGCAATCCCGTTGTATAGATCGAGAATTGCTACTCTTATTGCTTGTTTTTCCTTTGCCATTCGCGCTTATAACCCCTTCAATGTTTGCGATGTGATATAATCAACCACATCTGCAAAGTTATTATTTTGCTGGTAAACCGCCAGTTGCCTGTCGGCGCCGGTGCCATGTTCCAGTATTTTGTGTATGTATTGCAGGTCGTCGCGGCAGCCAAGATCATCCACTACGTCGTCTACAAAATCCAGCAGTTCCAATACCAGCGAACGGGTATTAACTTCCATTTCCTTGCCAAAATCAATCATTTTGCCATCAATGCCATAACGTGCCGCGCGCCATTTATTTTCGTTAATAAGTGCCCTGTTATAGGTAATAAAGGCCATGTTCTCCTGGCGAAGCTTGTACAGTTTTTTGCAAAGCGCCTGAAAAAGCGCCACAAAAGCCATCGTTTCATCCACCAGCATCGGGCAGTCGCAAATGCGGAACTCAATGGTTTCAAAAAATGGATGAACACGAATATCCCACCATATTTTTTTGGCATTATCGATGCAATTGGTTTTTATGAGCAGTTTAATATAGCGGTCGTATTCTTCAATACCGCTGAAGTAATCGGGTATACCGGTACGCGGGAACTTATCAAACACCTTGGTACGGAATGATTTAAACCCTGTATTCCTGCCTTCCCAAAAAGGCGAGTTGGTAGATAGCGCATACACATGTGGTAAAAAATACCGTACCTGGTTGGCGATATGCACTGCCAAATCGCGCGACTGGATGCCCACATGTACATGCAGCCCGAAAATAAGGTTGGAGCGCGCAGCTTCCTGCATTTCGTCCACGATCTCGAAATATCGCGGGTGATCAGTGATCAGTTGATGCTGCCAATGTGAAAAAGGATGCGTACCCGCTGCACCGATGCGCAGGCCCAGGTCGCCCGCAAGATGGGCTACCGTTTTGCGTAGTTTTATAACTTCGTTGCGTGCCTCAGTGGTGTTGCGGCAAATGTGCGTGCCCACTTCCACCACGGCCTGGTGCATTTCGGCCTTTACCTGATCTTCATGTATCTTTTGGGCGCCTTCTACAATTTTTTGCTCATGCGAGGTCAACTCACGTGTCACCGGGTCGATCACCATGAATTCTTCTTCAACACCGAGGGTAAATTCGTTCATAATGGTAAGTACAAAATAAGTTTATAGCAATGGGTTTCAAACCCGTCGCTATAAAGTAGTTGCTATTTTTTTGTAGTCTTTTTCGTCGCAGCTTTTTTTGCCGGGGTAGTCTTTATTGTACCTTCATCTGTAACCGGGTGATCAATCATGCCTGTTTCAGCGGTTTTCTTCGCCGCTTTCTTTTCCACCTTTTTCTCATTATCCAATAGCGGCACCTTAGCTGCTGATGTTTTTACATACTCGCCCCAGGTGAGGTTGTCCAGCCCGTCTTTATGTTTTTTAGCGCGTTCTATTGCATAGTCGGCAGCGGTTTCAACTACCCAGTCGAAATTATCCTGGCCCACGCTCGTAACCTCAGCATCAGGTGCGGGGTTGCAAAAATCAATAGCGTAAGGAATACCGTTGCGGATGGCAAATTCCACCGTGTTAAAATCGTAACCTAAGTATTTATTAAGTTTGATCACATAGGCCTTTATGGTATCCAGTAATTTTTTGGCAGCCGGCGCCTTGCCATGCTCATAACGCAGGTGGTGCGGATTGCGCGGTTCGTACTGCATAATGCGCACATGCTTGCCGCCAATGCAATAGCAGCGAAAATAATCCTCGAAAATGATTTCTTCCTGCAGCATCATTACATACTGTTTGGTCTGGTCGTATTTAACCCACAGGTCATCCATGCTGGTGATCTGGTAAACCTCTTTCCAACCACCACCGTCAAATGGCTTCATGTAGGCCGGAAAGCCAACATAATTGAAGATGCCTTCCCAGTCCAGCGGGTAGGCAAGATTGCGGAATGAACGGTCGGTGGTATCGTCCGGCAGATCTTTTGATGGCAGGATAACGGTCTTGGGTACCGGTACGCCTATCTTTTCGGCCAGGGCATTATTAAAGAATTTCTCGTCGGCACTCCACCAGAAGGGGTTATTGATAACCGCCGTGCCGCATATAGCGGCATTTTTTAAAGTGGCACGATAAAACGGAACGTCCTGCGAGATGCGGTCAACTATCACCGCGTAATCCAGTGGTTCGGCCTGTATCACTTTGTCGATGCGCACAAACTCGGCGCTGATATTTTTTTCGGCTTTCCGGTTAATACATTCAACAAAAGCAGCAGGGAACGAGTTCTCCTGCCCGAATAAGATGCCAATTTTTTTCATAGTAGGTGTTTTATAGTTTAGTTAATCGTATTCTAAAACATTATCGATAATAAAAGTATTGCCGTAAGGGATAACCTCAATATCTCTGTTATGCTTAAGGTGACCTTTTACATCAGGATAATCGTGATCATCTTCAATTAGTACACTGAACATTAATGCTCTGTTCGGTAATCTTTTTTTCAATATGCATTTTCTCACCACTATTTTTGTCCAATCCTGTTGACCTATCAAAATGCTATTGCTTGTTACAAATTTCAGATTGTATTTCCCCCGCCATTTATCAGTAAATTGCTTTTCTGTTAGCCCGTCAAAATCTCTGCCTATTGCATCTCTCTTAAATTCTTCATATTGCTTAGTGTACATTTTGATGGTCGTATCTTCCGGCCTATTACCTTTATAATTATACCTGTGTTCAATACTATAAATTAGCCATTTTCTGACGCGATCTGCATAATTGGACTCATTATAGCCTTGACTTCTGGAAGTTGTGCCATTAAATAAAAACAACAAGATAAAAGTTATATACTTTTTCATCGGGTTATCTTATTGTGCTCAAATAATGCGGGAACATTGCCTTCCATAATGGCCAGTCGTGATCGGCCATGCCGCGTACATCCAGCCAGTGATTAATGCTCTTTTGCTTGAGGATATCAGATAGCTGGAAATTGTATTCTTTGCAAATGTCCCAGTCAGACGTACCCAAAATAATGTTCATGTGCCATAATTCCCACTGGTCGCTGCTGGGCAGATAGTCGACAGGGTTGTTATAGTACACATT
>JBQCIS010000257.1:0-14721 GCA_051953515.1 Mucilaginibacter sp. | reverse complement strand
ATTTATAGATTTTGCAATGGATGGAACACTCTTGTCAAAAAGCTCGCTCATATCGGCACATGACAGCGCTTTATCAAAATAAAGTTGCTTAATGATCATGTTCTTTAGTTCGGTACTTTTAACAGATTTAGTTTTAAGTTCCATCGTATATATAAAATTATGACTCGGTAGAAACAAACTTAACAAAATTGTTACGATAAATCCAAATACTTTATAAAATATTTTAATAAGTATATCGAGTTATAAAATTTTCATTCCAAATAATGAAGCTTAATGCTAAATAAAATTTATTGAGTAGTAACTTAAATAAAAAGAGATGTTAAACTGACATTTATTGTAATAATATTTGGTATAGACCCCAAAAAATGAAATTATAGGTCGAACAGTTTCAGCTGGTCACTGTCTTTTTCAAGTTTTTGTTTGCTTTCCGCATCATTGAAGTTGGAGAGGGTAATACCCAGAAGCCTGATCCTGACATTTTCGGTATCGGTGGCTGCCAGCAGCTCTTTGGCAATGCGGCAGATGGTTTCCAAATCAGAAGTTGGCACGGGGAGGGAACGGTTACGCGTGATTTGCCTGAAATCGTTATATTTTATTTTCAGCGTAATAGTGCGGCCTTTAAGGTTGTTCTTTTCGAGGCGGTTGTGTACAATTATGGCTATCTTATCCAGTTCGGTTTCCATATCCTCTATCCGTACCAGATCATAAGGGAAAGTGTCTTCGGCGCCAACCGATTTAGTTTCGCGGTCGGGCTTTACTTCGCGATCATCAATGCCGCGTACTATTTTATAATAGAAATGGCCGGCTTTTCCAAAATGCCGCACCAGTTCATCTTCGCTAAGTTGTTTTAGGTCGAGGCCGGTAAACAGGCCCATCTTGCGCATTTTATCAGCAGTAACTCTGCCCACCCCATGGAATTTCTCCACAGCGAGCTTTTCCATAAACACCTCAATAGACGAAGGACCGATAAATGTCAGTCCATCGGGCTTGTTAATATCTGAGGCAATCTTGGCAACGAATTTATTAATGGATACCCCTGCGGAGGCAGTTAACTGCAATTCGTCCTTTATGGCCTGTTTAATCTGTTTGGCAATCTCAATGGCAGAGCCGATGTTTTGCTTGTCGGTAGTAACGTCGAGGTAGGCTTCATCCAGCGAGAGGGGTTCGATCAGGTCGGTATAACGGCTGAATATCTCGCGTATCTTTTGCGATGCCTCCCGATAGGCCGGAAACCTTGGCCTTATGAATATAGCATGTGGGCAAAGCTGTTTAGCCTGCTTGGCCGGCATGGCCGACCGCACACCAAACTTGCGTGCCTCATAGCTTGCGGTGGCCACTACGCCGCCACGTCCCTCGGGCGAACCGCCCACCACCAGCGCCTTGCCCCGGTATTCGGGGTTATCCCGCTGCTCAACCGATGCATAGAATGCATCCATATCAATATGGATGATCTTTCGGTGAGCTTTTGCGGATGGTTCCATATACAAATATAATCGGCTGCGGCAATCCTAAGCTCCAATCTCTGAGAAGGAATCTTTCAGACTAATCTCTATTAATTATCTTTGCCCGCATGGAAACCATCACATGGCATGATTTTGAGAAAGTAGAACTGCGTGCAGGTACCATACTGGAAGTAGCCGATTTTCCCGAAGCGCGCAAGCCTGCTTTTAAGGTTAAGGTTGATTTTGGCGAGTATGGCACCAAGTGGTCGAGCGCACAGATCACAAAGCACTATACTAAGGAAGAATTGATAGGCCGGCAGATTGTGGGTGTGATCAATTTTCCAAGAAAGCAGATTGCCACTTTTATGTCGGAATTCCTGGTAACCGGCATGGCCGACGAGAATGGCGACATTGTATTAACCACTATTGACAAATCTGTACCCAACGGCAGTAAATTAATATGACATCTAATTTCATCGACTTGCTGATCGGTCCGCATCTTATCGGCTTATTATATATTCTGATAGGCGCCTTGCAGCGTTACCTGCCGCCAAAGTCGCCTAACCGCTGGTACGGCTACCGTACAATCACTGCCAAAACCAGTCAGCAAACCTGGGATGAAGCCAACCGTTATTCGGCTATATACATGATGCGCGCCGGTGCGATAGTGTTGATAGCGGGCTTTATTATATATGCTGGTACTATGCTAATGCATATTGACGATAGTGCACAAAAGATCATCAATTATACCATGTTGTTCGGCGCGGCGATGGGGGTGGGAGTACTATCCACAGTGGCAACTGAAAAGCACTTGTCGCGCACTTTTAAAAAACTCAATAAACCCAACAGGCAATCAAGCTTTAGTAAACGGAAATGAGATATGTAAATTTCGGCGACGAACAGCCAACTATTTCGCCTGATGAGTTCTATATGAACGAGGCCCTTAAAGAAGCCAGGCTGGCACTTGCTGAGGATGAGATACCTATTGGCGCGGTGGTGGTTTGCCAGGGTAAGATCATCGGTCGCGGGCATAACCTGACGGAACGCCTGAACGATGTATCGGCACATGCCGAAATGCAGGCGCTCACCGCGGCAGCCAACTATATAGGGGGCAAATATCTGAAGGATTGCACCCTGTATGTAACGCTTGAACCCTGTGTAATGTGCGCAGGCGCGAGCTACTGGTTCCAGATAGGCAAGATCGTGTTCGGAGCGTATGATGCCAAGCTTGGCTTTGGCAGGCTGAACCAAAAGATCACCCACCCCAAAACAATAATTACCGGCGGTATAAAAGAAAACGAGTGTGCGGAGCTGGTGAGAGAGTTTTTTAAAAAGAAAAGATAAGAACCTGGATTTAGACCATGCTAATCTTTTATCTGTTTAATCATGGTTCAGACAAATACCTTTTTTTTAAAGGCCATTTATGACCTGTGGACAATGGTCTATCAACCAAAAAACAAATGACATTTATTTAGAACAATTCCTTTTTCCAACCCTTATATTTGCGCAGGACACTATCTCTTAAACAAAAATTTACAGCTATGGCATTTACACTACCGGCGTTACCTTACGCCCCCGACGCATTGGAACCGCATATTGACAAAGCTACCATGGAAATTCACCACGGTAAGCACCACCAGGCTTACATAACCAATCTGAATAAGGCATTGGAAGGTAAACCTGAAGCGGACAGCAGCATTGAAGACATCATTACCAATATTTCAAAATTTCCGATGGCTGTGCGTAACAACGGCGGCGGACATTATAACCACTCACTTTTCTGGACATTGCTTTCAGGCAATAGCAGCGGTGCACCTACCGGCGAGCTGGCTGAAGCTATCAACAGCACATTCGGTTCGTTTGAGGAATTGAAGGCACAACTTTCAAATGCAGGTGCTACCCGTTTTGGTTCGGGCTGGGCATGGTTGATTGTTGGCGCAGACGGCAAACTGGCTGTTACCTCAACCCCTAACCAGGACAATCCATTAATGGACATTGCCGAAGTTAAAGGCACCCCGATTTTTGGTATCGATGTTTGGGAGCACGCTTACTACCTCAAATACCAGAACCGTCGTCCGGATTACCTTGCTGCTATCTGGAATGTAGTTAACTGGGATAAAGTAGCTGAGCTGTACGCTGCTGCAAAAAAATAATTGCAAATTAAATTTCATCACGTAATTGCCTGCCCGTCTGCCGACAGGCAGGCAATTACGTTTTATAAATCTCCCATCTATGAAAGCGATCGTTCTCGAAGCGGCTGATCAGCCCTTAGCCTATAAAGATGTAGAAAAACCCAAAGTGCAACCCGGCGAAGCGCTGGTGCAGGTAAAAGCCGCTGCGCTTAACCGCCGCGATTACTGGATAACAGTTGGCAAATACGCCGGGATAAAATATCCAACAATACTGGGGTCAGACGGTGCGGGCATTGTTGCCGAAGTTGGCAGCGATGCGGATAAACATTGGGTTGGTAAGGAAGTAATAATCAACCCCGGCTATGGATGGGGGGATAATGACGCATATCAGTCAGACGATTTTAAGATATTAGGCCTTCCTGCCGATGGCACCTTAGCCGAATATGTAAAGGTGGGCGCTGAATTTTTACATCCCAAGCCAACCTATTTAAACTGGGAGCAGGCTGCGGCAATACCGTTGGGTGGGTTAACCACATACCGGGCGCTGTTTACCAAAGGACGGGCAAAAAAAGGTGATAAAGTATTGGTAACCGGCGTTGGCGGTGGTACAGGTACATTTGCCCTGCAACTGGCATTGGCGGCTGGTTGCCAGGTGTTTGTTACTTCAGGTTCGGGAGAAAAGATAGAACGGGCAAGGCAATTGGGCGCTTCGGCAGGTGTGAATTATAAGGCGCAGGATTGGGCCGAGCAGTTATTGCAGCTTTCGGGCGGTTTTGATGTGATCATTGACAGTGCCTTGGGCGATGGCTTTGCTAAACTGCCGGACATATGCCGTCCGGGTGGCCGCATTGTGATATTTGGCGGCACGGCAGGTAATATCCCGCCGTTGAATGGGCGCAAAATATTCTGGCGGCAGTTACAGATCATCGGTACAATGATGGGCAGTCCGGATGATTTTAAAGCCATGCTTGAACTGGTGAACGAACACAGGATCGTACCGGTTATCGATGAGGTATTTCCACTCCCGAAAGCAAACCAGGCTATTGCCAAAATGGAAAACTCATCACAGTTCGGCAAAATAGCTATCACCATTTAACCTATGCTGCAGCTTAGGGTAGAGGCAGTGAAACAGGAGTTGCAGGATGCTGCCACCTTCTACCTTAGCGAGGTGTCCGACAAAAAAATACCCTACAAAGCCGGGCAGTTTATTACGCTGGTATTTGATCACCATCATGAAGAGATCCGGCGGTCGTATTCGCTAAGCTCGTCGCCTGACGAGCAATTAATGGCTATTACGGTAAAACGAATTCCAAATGGCGAGATATCCCGCTTTATGCTCACCAAAGTAAAGCCGGGAGATATTTTGCATGCAGAATATCCGGCAGGCAGGTTTACATTTTCAGATTCTTCCGTAGGAAAAGCCATCTTTCTGTTCGCAGCAGGCAGCGGTATAGTGCCTATATTTTCGCAGTTGAAATATGCGCTCAGTACAGGAAACCTCAACCGGTTTATATTAATCTACAGTAACCGCGATAGCAATTCCGTTTTGTTCGATAATGAATTGCAAGCATTGGCAGAAATAAGGAAAGGCGTGTTAACTATTATCAATCTGCTTAGCAGCGAAGCTAACCGGCTCACCAATTACCGGGTAGAGCAATTGGTAAAACAATATACCGAAAGTCCGGATAATGTCGAATTTTACCTCTGCGGCCCGTTCGATTATATGCGGATGATACGCCTCACGCTCATTTATATGGGTATAGAACCACAGCAGATACGAAAAGAAAACTTTGTACTGGATACCATTGCCATACCCGCAAGTCCGGCGAATTTCCCGCCTAAAACCATACGCATCCATTTTGGGAATGAAACGTATGACCTGGTTACCGGCGAAAATCAATCTATATTACAAGCGGCCTTGCAAAATGGAATTAAACTACCTTTCAGTTGCCAGCAGGGGATATGTTCCGCCTGTACTGCAACCTGCAAAAGCGGCAAAGTAGTCATGACAAAAAATGATGTGCTGACCGATATTGATCTGGCCTTGGGTTTGGTACTTACGTGTACAGGGCACGCGGTTAGTGATGGTGTGGTGATTGAGGTATAGAAAGCGCCGCAGACGCCGTTCCATGTTAAGCACTCGTCATAGACGTGACCGGGCTGTGGATTAGAGATTTATAATTATCAGCAGTATGCCCAATAATATACTGCATATTCCAGCCGAAAATATCTGTATAGGTCCAAGCGGATCTTTGCGCCAAATTCTAACTCCTTTTATTTGATTTTTGGTTACAAATACGCCAATGCCGGTTAGGGTTACTCCTATAATAACGGGTACTATGTGCATCATGTTTTTTTAGATCTACTATTCAGTTATTGTATTCGCATCTGGTTACCTTCTTTTCTTTCTATATAATTTACGATCAATTGGTTACTGGTTACCATGAAAATGCCAATGCCTATTTTTAACAGATGGAATAATAGATAAGTAGAAGTGGGATCTTTTTTAAAGCCGTTATACTCTTTAATCCTCTGAATGCATAAAAAAAGTTCCTGGCAGGCTGCTGGTAATGCGTCAACAAGTGTTAATCCACCAATTAACATTATAACAATCTTTAAAATGTCAGAACGGTGCATATTGAAAGCAAGCCTCTCTTCGGTAACACCTGCATTAAGTTTTAATTTATTAATTAACCAGTCTGTTCTGAATAAACACGCCCAAATAATCAGCCAGAAAATACCTAAAAGAAATAAAAGATATGCCCAAGCAAAATAATTCGTTTTTGTGTAGGGTTGAAATCCTTCATAATAAATTGCCTGGGTCATGTTTATAAATGCAGGTATTTGGAGCAGCCCTTGTAGCAAAACATAAATGCCCAAAACTTTGATGAGTATGGTCCAGAAAGATAGTGGTGACATGTGATAAAGTGTTTGATATATAAAATTAACAAGATTTCCTAAAAACAAAAATGCCATGCGGATAACCTGGCATGGCATTTTTATATAAATAATAGATATAGGGATCAGCTTTTTGCTTTATCCAGTACCATCTGGTTCAGCCTTTCGTATTCGGCGTCTTTTTGGTCACGTGATAGTTGAACGCCGCGTTCTGCTGCTTTAATGGCGCCTTCTTTATCGCCCATTTTCAGGCGTACGCGGGCTTCCCAAACTACAAAGTAGGGTGCTTTAGGGTCGGTTGCTTCACCGGCCAATGCCCATTCCAGTGCCTTGTGCATGTCTTTATCGTTCTCGTAATAATACTGAATGGCGGTAAAGTAGTAGTTGGCCTTTTTGTCGCTGCTCATCAGTGTGTCGATATTGGCCATGATCTTGGCGTCGTCGTCAGATTTGATGCGTATAGGTACAATGGTGTTTTCCCAAAGCAGGTCCATCTCGGCGCCTCTCGTTGTTACATTCATGAACGCTACAGTGAAAGTTTCGAAATTATCAGGCACGTTTACCGGCTTTACCGTGAAGCGTAATATGTCGTCAGACTGCTTGTAGGTATAAGCGCCCCATTGTTTCCATGTTTTGTTGAGGATAATGGTCCATTCGTTTTCGCCGGGAATAGTGAACAGGCCGTATTTACCGGCAGGTACTTTATTGCCTTCAACGATCACGTCTTCGCTGAACTCGATAGAAGTGGCGCTGTTGGCTCCCGTGCGCCAAACTTCGCCGTAGGGTTGCAGACCGCCAAATATCTTACGGCCCTTCACATTCGGCCGCGAGTAGGTGATGGTAACTTTGCCCAGACCGAGGTCCTGGATAATGGTTTGAGTAGTGCTGGCGCCCGGAATGCGCGGCTGTGCATAGCCGAAAGCTGCGCAAGCTATCAGCATAGCGGTTAGATAAAGGAACTTTTTCATGACAGTGAGTTTATGTAGATTAGTAAATGACTGCTATTTGGACAGCGGCGTAAGCGAATTGTTACAGAAGGTTTTATAAAAATAAAAAGCCGCCCAGACTTGCTCCGGGCGACTTTCAACCTAAACCTTATCACAATTAAACTGGCAAGGAAGCCAGTTCATGTAAAGTGTAACAATTATTATACCAAACTCAGTATGATATTGGCATGCGATTTATTTGCCTGATATAGAGTATTTTAACTGTTTTTGGAATGTTGTGACAATTGTACACTTAGTGTACAGTGTCTACATTTTATCTATTTGTCTGTTCACTTGTTTGCACACTGTCCAGCAGTTTTCTGCCCGATTTTTTGCGCAGATAGCCGTCAAACAGGTAAAGGGCCAGCACCACATCAAAAAACAGGAAAACCTGCATAGCAGGGCCTGATATTATGCTTTTAAGCGTTTGCACTAATGACGGAGATACACGCACGTCTACAGCCGCCGCTCCCGCAGACCAGTGTATACTCGCCAGTACAAATATCAGGATGGCTGATATAGTGAACACAAAAAAGAATCCGATGCCTTTTATAATGCGTTTATTAATGGCCGCTTTAAGCGGTTGCCGCGCATTTTCAGTACGAATAGCTTCCATTACGTTATAGGTGAAAGCCATAGGCGGTTCATCCAGTTCAATAGACGAAAACTCTGCATTCAGTTGCAGCAGTTCTTCGTATTTGCGACGGTACACTTCGTCCTGCTCAATAAGCTGTGCTATGGCTTTTTGCTCGTCCGGTGTGCAGCTTCCGTCGATGTAATTCCAAAGTTTTTCTTCCATGCTGCTCATATCAATTCATTTACTTCATGTTTTAACAGGCGTTCCAGTTTGTCTTTTAAACGCTGGCGCGCCCTGAATAATTTTACCTTCACCGTGTTGGGTTCAATCCCCATGGTTTCGCCTATTTCTTCAAGCGATTGCTCGCCTTTGTAAAACAGGGTGATGATGGTTGCATCGTCAGGCAATAATTGGCTTATGGCCTGGCTAAGATAATACGATCTCGATTTATTTTCCACATCGTTGGCATCATATCCGCCGCCCTGGTTTTCCAGTTGAATATAGGTGCTCTCGTCGTCTATCGAATCGGTGTCTACCCGTTTTTTTCTTAAAAACGTCATGGAAGTAGTATAAACAATGGTATACAACCATGTGGTAAATTTCGAGCTACGCTGAAAACTGCCTAACGAGCGATATGCCTTTATAAAACAATCCTGCGCTATCTCTTCGGCATCTTCCCTGGTTTTGGCAAAACGCAGTGCCAGGGTAAACACAAACCGCTGGTGCCGTTTAACCAGGTCGGCATAGGCCGCCTGGTCGCCTGCCAGGGTGCGTTCTATTAATTCGATATCCGAAAGCTTGCTTTGCATTGTTATAGCTCTCTGACGCCTTGCCGTTCGTTAAGGTTACAGCAATGGTTAAAATTAACAATAAAACAGTCGCATTTAACTGGCTATCAGCTTAAAAAATAAAGGGCAACCCTAAAAGGCTTGCCCTTGTGCGATTATACAGGTAAATGCAGGGGAGTTTATTTGATCTGGTAACAGCTTTCGGAAATGGCCCAGCGACGGGTAGAGCCATAAACATTGTGTTTATAGAAGATATAACCAACCGAAACGCTTTTCAATATGCGCTGTGTGATTACGCCGGTTGTGTTGTTTAATACATAAACGCCGTTGGTATTGGTATTTGCAATTTTGCCTTTGCTGTTGCTGCTGAAGCCGATTGTTGTTGATGTTGCAGTTTGGCTTTGTACCCAGAACTTGTTGATGGTTTTAACATCACCGCTTACCGTGGTATCGCCCCAGGTAAAATTTTTACCTAATTGCCCTTGTAGCAGGAAATCAGAAATTAAGCCAAATTTATTACCTACAAGGTATTGTTCATTGGCGATGCCTGTAAATGCAAGAAGGGTATCGTTGGCAAGCTTTACAGACGGCGGTTCAACATTAGCGATCACGCCGCTTTTGTCGATGCTTACCGCGGTTGGTTTGTCAATCATATAGTCGAGGCCCTTCGCCAGTAATGAATTGTTATCCAGGGGCGCACCTGAATCAAATTGCAGGTGTTTGTCATCAACATCCAATGTGCTGGTGATCTTTTTTGTAGTTACGGTAAAGATATACCCGTTGTCGTTAACGCCGCTTACGTCGTATGCCCTTGCAACTAATGAGTTTGAGTTTATATGTACCTGGCTTTTGCCCATTTGTATAATGCAGGATGATTTTGTGGCGGTTTGCCTGTAAAATTCATCGCCCTTTTTAAAATTAAAAGCCCTTTGGGTTTGTGCAGCGGCCGGCTCTGCAATAATGCAGACCAGCAGCAACGCCAGGATTTTAATTTTATCAGTTACCAATTTTTTCATTGTGCCTTATTGGAATCAGGCAGATCTCCTCTGCCGCTGTTATTAATGGTTACGCTTTTTTCACAGATGCTTCCGGATGCGCGGGAGCATGTTTGTTATGGATCACTGCCCTGTTTTAGTTGATGGCAATGAAGGTATTGCGGGCATTTGCGGTACCTCGGATAAAGAAGGTATCGACGGTAATGGCGGCAAGTATGCTGCTATTGGCGTACCGGACTTTGTTGGGTCAGTTGGCACTTCTGAAGGTGGCGATGGTATTGAGGGATCGGGCGGGACAGGCGGAGGCGGATCGGTCGACACCGGATGGTCAGTATGTGGTGGTTGCGGAATTTGCGGCGGTAAAATGGCTGGCGGTACCGGCGGTATTGCCGGCGAACCGATTGGCGGCAATACCGGCGGAACAGGCGGTGGTACATGCCAGTCAGAATTATTGTTTGGCCTAACCTGCGCGTTTGCATGGTCAATGCAAGCTGCAAATAGCCCAAACAACAAGAGGATTGCTAATTTCTTCATGTTGTGACTGTTTTTTGGCCTTATATTATATATGTTGTTTTTCATATACATCTGCTATTTCGTTAATGAAAGAGGATACCCTACCGAGAAGATCATACTGGTACGGTTTCCGGTATACCTGGTGAGGTTGGCGGCCCCAAGCCCGATAGAGAACGGGGTTTTTACAAAAGGCCTGGTGGTTACTGATATCCCCAGGTTTTGGCCGTCCCATTCGGCGCAAACATTGGTATGTTTAATTATTTCGTATGATACTCCTCCAAATACAGCGGTTCCGTATTTTCCTTTGCCTGTGGCTATATCGACAGGACTTTTATACAGAAAACGGCCATTGCCAATGCCTATGGTATAGCTTAATGCCGAACAGCCTGGCGTTTGTGATGGCAACCATTGTACAGCATGGCTATAAGCCACATAAAATGTAGCCGATGGCGCATCTGATTGTTTGGCAGTTGCAAAAACCTGCAGCGCACCTGCTGATATACTATTGCCGGTTGAGATCTCACGGCTAACAATAAAGTTCGCCGAAAAATCCCGGAAACGGTGTACATCGGTCATGTTTAAACCGGCGGCAACATTTACATATTTGCGCGGGTCGCCGGTACAGAACCCCGCGGAAGCAATAAGGTCGGGTTTATTGTTGCGGTATTCTTCCGGGTATGTGCCGCCCAAGCCGCCAAAAAGACTTGTGCCCGAGCCTCCCCATCCAGGTGGTACCATCATACCCGTAGCAGCATCATTTGGTCCGATTGCCATACCTATTACGGGAATTGTTGTATTTTGCTGATGAGCGAGCGAATCAAACTTCTGCTTTATGGCATCCTCAAATGTGTTTTGCGCACTTGCCGGCCGCGTATACAGGGCGCATACGGCTATCATTACAATAGCTATATAACTTGCGCTTCTTTTTGTCATAAGGTGTTTTAAAAACAGGTGTAATCAGTTATACTAATTAATTATTATAAAGAATCTGTTGTTGTTTTTAGAATAGATAGATGAACTTTATAATAATTTACCTGTTTACCTTTTTCCATGATATCACTAAACCGTTAGCAATACAAAATACTATCAGTAATGTCCATAGCATCATGATTAAATTGATTAAAGTAAATTAATGGATGTTCGTTTCTTATTCTGCCCGCTTTTTAGCTTCGTCAATTATTCCTTTAAGATTTACGTTGTCTTTGGCTAATAATTCAGCTGGATGATTTATCTTTTTTCCGGTTAAGAATTTATTAGCAGACAAACTATCTGGATGTATTATTTGCGGGTTATTCTGCTTAACAGAAGCAGTGTCCTTTACAGCTTGCGTATGCGTGGCGCCATTCAATTTCGTCGGGCCCTGCATTGCCTGGTCAATCTGTGTCAGCATATCCTGGTAATTTGTCAATGCCTGCCCATACATTTTCATTCCGTTCTGTTCCTGTTCTGTTAGCTTCTTCTTATGCTGGGAAATTGATCTTTTAACCGTCTTTAGCAACCGGCTGCTATTATCGGCAGTTTTTAAATAGCTCCCCTTTACAATAGGGGCTGCTAAATGCCGCTGAATAGTTGCCTGTGCTTTAGGCAAGATTGTAAACGTTGTAATAAAGATTATTCCAAGCAACAGGCTGAAAATTTCGCGGAAAGAAAGCTTCTGGTTTTCCAGATAGATCATTCTTCTGAGGCGATTTTTCAACTGGTTGTTGCCTGAAGAAAGGCTCATAGCCAGATTTATATTGCCGGTATTGCTTCCCATGGCAAGCAGGGCCTCAAGGTAGTCGCTTTTACGGCTTATGTGGGCCAATACTATGTCATCACAGCAGGCCTCTCTTTCCTGCCTGATCAATGACGATAGCCACAGCAGTGCCGGATTAAAAAAGAATACAGCCTCAACTATACCCTGCATAATGTTAACCAAATAATCCTGGCGGCTGATATGTGCCAGCTCATGCAGCAGTATGCTTTCAATCTGCTCGGGGGATAACTGGCATAGCATACCAACCGCTATCAGTATAACCGGTTTAAGCCAGCCGATGGCAACCGGTATGTTTACCAATTCTGATTGCAGCAGCGTAACCCTTCTGCTGATATTGATCATTGTGCAAAATTCTTTAAGTTTTCTTTGCCATTGCACAGATACAGGCATGGTATTGCGTGTACGTATTTTATGAATGTAAAGCATCCCGCCGGTAAGCCGTATGCTTTTTACAATAAAGAATACGGCCCAGGTGAGGAATATTACTGCAGATTGCTGGTTGAAGAAGGCAATCAGCTGCCTTACTATATCTGATTGCTGTACGATGGACCGGATGGGGCCGAATGTTGCTGTAACCGCGGCAGCTGTAGTAATGCTGCCGCTTATCCTGATCTCGCGGAACAGCATACATATCATCGCTATAATAAACATCATCAGGGTTGCGCACAATAAATGGTAGCGCAGGCGTGCAGATGATCTTTTGGAAAGGGTAACGATAATGCCGGCTACTGCTGCAAACAATAACCCGATCCAGAGAGAATGGATCAAAGTCCAGGCGATGGCCTTTGCAATGTCATTCGGGATCAGCGATGTGATCAGTTTCGTTACCATTTCTGTTGGTTACTTTTTGTCCATCTTTGCTATCAGGTTCCTGAATTCTTCTACTTCTTCAGGGGTCAATTGCTTATTGTTGCCTAATAGCTGCATCATGAGGCTGCTTGCCGAACCATTGAACAAGGTATCCACAACTTTGTCCAGCATAACACCCTTGGTTTTGTTTTCGTCAACTGCTGCGCTGTATATGTGGCGCAACTGGGATTCGTCCTTGCTCAGAAATCCCTTTTCAACCATTATCTGCATCAGTTTCAGGGTCGACATATAGATCACCTCACGTTTTTCCTTGTTCAGGTGGTCGTTAACAAAGCGGGCGGTTGATGGCCCGAATTGCCAGAGTATCTGCAATATCTCAAGCTCTGATTTTGTAGGCTCTGATGATGTTGTTTTTCCCTTCTTTTGCGAGTTCATAAAACAAATATAAGAACCGTTTCTTATATTCCAAATAGTTCTAAGATAAAATAAGAAATTTTTCTTAATTTGAATTTGATTTTGTTATAATCACTTGCAAATCAGATATAAATGTATAACTTTTTTTATAATTTCAAATATTTGCGCTTTTTTTAAAATAATAGGTAACCAGGTGTAACCTGTTTTAAAAGTATGTAGTCATAGCTTACAAATACACCGGAAAATGGTGGTTGAGAATAGAATTAATCGTTAAAACTTAAAAAATTAAATAAAATGGAAACAGATCAATTAGGGATAGTATGTTGGATCTTAATATCTCTTGGGTTTTTTGCCATGATATTCGGTGTAGTGTACTTATACAAACGCGAAAGAATGGCTATGATAGAACGGGGGATGGATCCACGCCGGTATAAACCGCAATCAGCTCCATATCAAACCTTAAAATGGGGCTTATTATTCGTCGGTGCAGGTGTAGGCTTATTTTTATCTTTTATCTTAGCTAACACGGTATTCCGTGATAGTGATGGCTTGGTTGCCCTTTTCTTTGGACTGATAGCCATATTCGGCGGCTTGGGTTTGTTCATCTCCTTCCTGATGGAAAAGAAAAGCGGTGAGGTAAAAAGCAATGAGGAATAAATACTGAAAAAGAGGTAAGATAATTAAAGGTGAGCGGTAAGCAAATTACCCTCGCCTTTTTTGTTTGGTTTCAGTAGTAGCCTAAAAAAAGACCGTCATGGCGAGGAACGAAGCCATCTCTGCGCCTGCAAGTCAAGGAGTACCAGTTTGTTAAATGACGCCATTTAAACGAATTCCGTATCTTGAATATAAAGTTCAGAGATGGCTTCGTCCCTCGCCATGACGTGATGGATGTTATTTGATATACCTCGTCTTCAGAATATCCAAATGGTGCAATTCATGCCCGGCCGTCATGTAAACCAATGCCCGTACTGACACTGGATGATTGCTGGCACTGCCAATGAGCATAGCCTGTTCATCCGTAAGCGAATTGTAAACGTAAAGGGACGATTCCCGCACAGTTTTAAACTCATCGGCCAAACTTTGTATGGTGCGGGTTTCGATATTGGCGTGACGCATATAGTCGTCCTGGCTAAATCCGGGCAAGGGCTGCTGCTCGCCGCGCGAAAAGCAGAACGCACGGAATGAAAATACCCTTTCGGTGTCTATCATGTGCGCCAAAACTTCCTTAATGGTCCATTTTCCCGGTTCGTAAGCATAATTGGACTGTTCGTCGGTCATGCGCGAAAAGAAGCTGTAGGTACTGTCGCGCAAGTATTCCAATATGTCCAGTATGGGGCCGCTCGGTACTTTGGCAATATAACCTGCCGACCATTGCGCGTATTCACCGGGTTGTGGTTTGCTTATCATTGT
>JBQCIS010000256.1:0-11418 GCA_051953515.1 Mucilaginibacter sp. | reverse complement strand
CTCCTTTTACCTCAAAAATCAATCGTTATCCTCATCCAGATCGTCGTCATCATAATCCAGCGTGTGGGCTGATTCTGCTGCTTCGTAAGCCTGCGCCAGCGCGTCGGATTCGTCCTGGTTATCGTTATCATACATCGGCTTATCGCTCTCGTCGAAGCCGTTCGAGTGGATATCCTGCTGACTCATTTGATCGTCTTTGTCTTCGCCCTGCAGGTCGTCCTGCGGTACGCGGTCGTCCGGAGTTATCATGGTGTTTATATTTTAATAGTTTAAATTTAACCGCAACAAACGCGCATTGTTTGCCATAAACTATTGTATGGCAAAGTAAACGCACAGCACAACAAAGGTTATAAACGGCACCAATGCCAGCATCAGTTTTATTTTCCTGGTGATACTTACAGCTTTTAGACTCTTACGCACCGTAAAGGTATTTATAGTCACGATAACCGCTAACAGGTACAAGATCACCGCAATGCACAGCAGTATATTTTCTACTTTCCACAAAAGAAAGTACTCGTCTACCAACTTATATTGCAGCCAGTGGATGCCAAAAGGCGATATCGCTGCCAGGCATAACAGCCCCACAATAGACGCAACCTGCGGTTTGTACAGGCACAGCGCCGGCGCAATAAAGAACAGGATAGCCGATGCCGTTAATGCTATATCTGTCTGGATAATTCCGCCATCAAACGGAAAAACCCATAACAGCAAGCTGTAATACAGCATATAAAAGCCAAACACCAGGTAAAGTATATACAGTTTTATCATATCAGATAATCCCTTCATCAGCAAAGCTGAAATAACCATTATCACCAATAATCAGGTGATCCAGCACCTTTATATCCAGTAAGCGCCCTGCCGCCACAATCTTTTTGGTCAGTTCAATATCCTGGTGGCTCGGTTTTAAATTTCCCGACGGGTGGTTGTGGGCCAGCATAATGTTAACGGCAGAATGGCGCAGTGCCTCGCCGAAGATCACTTTCGGATCGGCCACAGTAGCGGTTAAGCCGCCTTTGCTCATCAACTCCCTACCGATCAGCTTACAATTTTGCCCGATAAGCAGTATCCAGAACTCTTCATGATTAAGATCAACCAAAAAACGTTTGATAGCCGCATAAGCCGAGCGGCTGGTATCAACCACCTCGGGAGTTTTTACTTCGGTATTATCACGCCTGCGGCCCAGTTCTAACGCGGCTATAATGGAAATGGCTTTAGCTTCGCCTATGCCTTTAAATTTGGAGAGTTCTTCTATGGATGCTTTTCCCAGCTTGTTCAGGTCGTTATCGTAATGATGCAGGATACGCTTACTCAGCTCCACTGCAGATTCATCCCGGTTACCTGAGCCTATCAGTATGGCAATCAGTTCAGCATCAGTGAGCGCCCGCCTGCCCTGCCCGCTTAGCTTTTCGCGCGGGCGGTCTTCCTCGGCCCAGGCTTTAATGCTGATCTTGGTATCGTAAGGGTTCAATTTAAATCAGAATTTTCTTCTAATTTATGCTTTTTAAACGGTTTTGAGCGATTAATTCAAATTGGGGTTAATGCAATGCTATAATTTTAACGGGTGCTGTTAAGCGTTTGTGCGCTAACACTATTCTATCAGTTAAAGCAAACCGTAATGAAAAAGCATCTGATTAACATTAACATTCCATAAATGGAAACGGTTTATGCCTGGACATGATCGGCTTTAAAAACAATTACCCGGCAGATTGGCTTGATAAGGCGTGTTTATAATAAGTGCGATATAAAATCCTTTTGAAATAGAAATGGGATAAGCGACGGGACTTTTTAAAGCTCTGCGCCCCGGTGAGGTAGATAATGAAGTCGAGAATGTATACTATCGGCCAGATAGCAATCGCCGTGATCAGTCTCATTAACCTTAAAGTTTAGATAAAGCTAATTAATAATTAGCTTTTATTCTCAATAGTTGTAAATTAATTTACCGTTAAAAATACACTTTTCTTTTGAGAAAAAAACAGAAGGCAAAAAAATAGCGATGAACTTTCGTCCATCGCTATATTCAGTTATATAAAATACTTAAATGCTTATTTTAAGCCATTCACAAACTTGGTAAGCTTTGATTTATTGTTCGAAGCTTTGTTTTTGTGAATAACGTTCTTTTTAGCCAAACGATCAAGCATAGACACTACTTTGCCCAACAATTCACTTGCTTCAGCTTTGGTAGTTGAACTTCTTAATTTTTTAATAGCGTTCCTGGTGGTTTTAGCCTGGTACCTGTTACGTAAGCGCTTCGCAGCGTTAGCTCTGATCCTTTTTATTGATGATTTATGATTTGCCATCGTTAGCTTTTCTTCTTTTTATTTTTCGGACTGCAAATATAGGATGATTACTTTAAATATCCAAACAGTTTTTTAAAGTAAAGATATCCACATTCCATAAGTTAACCACAGAGGGCACAGAGATTTACACCGAGCGCACAAAGTATATAAAGCTTCAGAAAAAAACTAATATTTGCGCCACTGCTGAGCACAAGAAAAATCTATAAAAAATACCCTGTATTCTCTGCTCAAATCGCTGCGCTCTCTGTGATTAAATATCTGATTGTTAATAATCGTCATTCAAGGCAAATGTACTCACCCTTTCCTTCCATTTACCTTTTGTAAAGTCTGGGAACTGCTGCGGCATATTGCCTTCGGCGATTGATTTTTCAGAAAGCGGCGTAATTACGCTCATCGTCATTGAATCATACACATCTATGGGCGTTTGCACTTTGCGTTTTACCGATTCTACAAAGGCATTAAAAACAAACCAGTCCATCCCGCCGTGGCCGGCACCTTCGGCCTGTTTGCTGTATTTTGCCCACAGCGGATGATCGTATTTCGTCAACCATTCATCTGCCTTATCCCACTCGTCGTCTGCTTTTGATTGCCCTTCAATATAAATTGAATTGGCCACATCCATCCAAAGCCCTTTAGTGCCCTGCACCCTGAAGCCCAGCGAATACGGCCGCGGCAGGTGTGTATCATGAGAGAGCATTATGGTTTCGCCATTGGCGCAATTGATCATGGTAGTGACCACGTCGCCATTTTTATAGTGGATCTTAGCGTTAGGGTTGCCCGGCGCCAATTCTTCCACATAGGCCGCTAAACCACGTGCTTTTGACGCGAACGATACCAGGTTGGTGAACCGGTTGCCATAGTTTATATTGGCATAGTGCATCAGCGGGCCCACACCGTGCGTTGGATAGATATCGCCGTTGCGCTCAATGTTAAATTGTGTGCGCCATTGCGCCTCGCTGATCGCTTTCGGACCAAATTCAACGCCATGGCCGTAGTAATGCACGCCATCATTGAACAACACCCCCCGCAGGTTATGCTGGTAACCGCCTTCAAGGTGTATCATTTCGCCAAAAAGATTCTGGCGCTGCATGTTCAGCACGGCCATTACATCGCGGCGGTAGCATACGTTCTCCAATGTCATGTAAGGCACCTTGGTTTCCTCATGCACTTTTACAATATCCCAATGGTCTTCAAGCGTAATACCGGCAATCACCTCGCAACCCACGTATATACCGGCGCGCATAGCGTCAATAGCCATGGCTTTATGAAACTGCCATGGTGTAGCAATAATCACCCCATCAATATCCTTGTGGCCGAGCATTTTCTTATAGGCATCTACACTGCCGGTATATTCCTTTGGCAGCTTTTTACCTGCGGATACAAATTGCTTGCGGCACTCAGATAATGATTGCTCCTGCGTATCGCAAATGGCTACGATCTCTACATCGTCACGCAGCAAACCTTCCTTTATATGCATACGGCCACGCACGCCAACACCAATGTAACCCAGCCTCACTTTATCCATATTGCGGCCAAAAACTACTGAGGCAGGCAAAACACTGATGCCGGCGGCTAACACCGCTCCCGAACCGATAAATTCTCTTCTATCCATGAAAATATAATCTATTGCTTAAATATTGGTTTATAATTGCCTAAGTTAGGTTAAATAGTAAAAGATGTTACTGCGCAGTATTGCGCAAACGTTTGCTTAATTTTCAATCCCTGATAACAATATCCAGGACCGCTCAATGCGCAAACTTTCTGATTTTTGTTATAAATTTACCATTGAACTCACAACCCTGCCATGAAACAGAAATTCCATTACGCCACCATAACAGAGGCAATAAACGAACTCAAAAGCCAGGGCTATACCTGCGATTTTATTTTAGCCGATAACCAGCTTACCGCAGATGGCAAAAGCTATGCGGCAACTGATTTTGAGATAGTGGACTTATACCGCTATGAAGGCAATTCAGACCCGGGCGATGAGGCTACCGTTTATGCTTTGGTATCAAAAAACGGCACAAAAGGCACGCTGGTTACCGGTTACGGCGCTTCTTTCGACGAAGCGTCGGATGAAACGCTCCGCCAACTGCACTACAAATACGAGCAGGAGAACCAGGGCGAATAATGAAGCGCATAGTATTGGCAACCTGCGGACTGCTGCTTGTGGTACTATGCTCGTCGTGGGGTTTTTACATGCACTACCGCATTGGCAGACTGGCCGTTTTTACCCTGCCCGGCGGAATGAGTAATTTCTACAGGACCAATATTGGTTACCTTACCGAACATGCCGTTGCTGCCGATAAACGCCGTTACGTAGATTCGACCGAAGCGCCGCGCCATTTCCTGGATGCCGATCATTACGGTAAAAGACCCTTCGCCGCTATTCCGCAAAACTGGGACGATGCGGTAAAGAAATACACTGCCGATACCCTCTATAAATACGGCACTTTGCCATGGACTATCGTTTTTGAATATTATCATTTGGTAAAAGCTTTCAAGGCACACGATACGGTAGGCATACTTAACACATCGGCCAATCTTGGCCATTACGTGGCCGATGCACATGTGCCGCTGCACCTCACCATCAATTATAACGGGCAGCTAACCGGCCAAACCGGCATCCACGCCTTTTGGGAAAGCCGTGTTCCTGAACTGTTCAGCAAGCAATGGAATTGCTACGCCGGCAAAGCCCGCTACATTGACAACCCGCTGAAAGAAGCCTTCCGTATTTGCAGAAGCTCGTACGCCGAGGTGGACTCCGTACTTCGCTATGAGCATACATTGGATAAAAGCTTCCCACGCGGCAAAAAGTATGTATCGATAAAACACGGCCGCCAGGTTGTGCAGGAATATTCAGAAGCTTACAGCCGTGCTTACATGAAAATGCTTAACGGCATGATACAGCGGCGCATGCGCTCGTCCATATTATCGGTTGGCAGCTTTTGGTTTTCGGCATGGGTTGATGCAGGCCAGCCCAACCTGGATAAGCTCATCGCCAGGCCGCTATCAAGCGAACAAAGAGCAGAAATTGATAAAGAAGCCGCTTTTTACAGATCGGGAAGAATAATATTATCTTTACAATAATAATTCGCTTATTTCTGTGTGAAATTTACCGGACTGTTTTCCTTATTATTCATTACATTACTTACTGTTTCAGGAAGTACGCGTGCCGTGCAACATCGCCCTTTAACAAAACAGCAACGCTACGAGCAATATCTCATCAAACGCATTCAGAATTTGAAACAGGTGAAGGTTTTCTTCGCCTATAATGGCAAGCGATCTCGGATAATGATCGACAAAACTCCCGATTCAAGTAGCAGGACATATTATGTGGTTGTCGGCATTTCGCAGCCATCACAATTCTTTACATTCTGGCGATTCGAAATCGACCCAAAGACCAATAAAATTACCGTTGAAGACGACTCAGATACCGATGATAATATTTTCATCCCAGTACAGTTATGGCAAAAGTGGTTTTATGACCCCAGGTTTCGCAAACCGCATCATTATAAAAACGGCCAGATCTATATAACCCGATTGCAAAATAGACAGATAAATCAGTAATGTATTTTTGCAATTTTCGGTATGGGTGATGGCTGCTAACCATTAAGCCTTCTTTTGCTGCTTTTTAGCTGAACGCGCTTTTACAGCGGCCCACACAGCAGGCACTACCGAGAGCAGAATGATAACGATACCCAGCAGCGAAATGTGCGATTTTATAACGCCTACGTTGCCCAGCAGGTAACCGCCTGCGAGGAAGAGGATGATCCACGCCGCGCCGCCGATAATGTTGTACAAACTGTAGCGCCCTACAGGCATTTTGCCTACACCTGCTACAAATGGCGCAATAGTACGAATAATGGGCATAAAACGGCTCAGGATAACCGCTTTGCCGCCATGCTTATCAAAAAATGCCTTGGTTTCGAGGTAATACTCCAGCTTTAATATTTTGTTCTTCTCTTTAAAAACCTTCGGACCAAGATAATTGCCGATAAAATAGTTCACGGTGTTGCCGGTAAAGGCCGCGATGATGAGGATAATCGTCATCCACTTGATATCCAAACCTGAATTACCGCTGGCAATCAGTGCGCCGGTCGCAAATAACAGCGAGTCGCCCGGCAAAAACGGGGTGACCACAAAACCTGTTTCGGCAAATATGATAAAGAATATTATTAAATACGTCCACGCCTGGTACTGGCTGGTAATAATCTCAAGGTGCTTATCAATATGCAGTATAAAATCTATGAGTTGCTTTATCAGTTCCAAAGGCTTGTTATTTTTTGTGGCAAAAATATAATAATAAACTGAATGATACGCGAATGAATCAAACTCTGCGTTACCTGTTTTTGATCACGGCTGCGTTAAACGCCGAGGTATCTGTTTGGCCTACCACACCATAAGCGTATAACGTATAAAGGCTGCCATCGTGTATGGTAACGGTTTGCACGCCAGGGGTGGCCAGAATGGTATTAGATGCGCCGGTAATGTTGATCTGGAAATTGTAATTACCCGCAGGCAGCTGAATGTAATTAGTTATCGCCTTATATTTTACCGCTGAAAATGCCAGGGTGCCGTTTGCAGTAATATCTAAACCGGGGTTTGTTTGCTGTAAACTGGTATTGATAAAACGCAGCTTACCATAGCCTGATTGTGGTGTTGAAGCGGTGTCGTCAACCGTAAATACATACGACAGACTGGATGCGAGCCCGGTGATGAACAGCGAATATTTATGATTGGACAGGAGTTTAAGCACGCCCTTATTCGTATCTATAGAAATAAGGCTAACGCTCGGCGATAATGTTGTGCGTACCTGTAACAGCGTATCGCTCGGGCTGATATAAAAATAACTACCCTGCATTGTATAGATATAAGGGCTTTGATCCTGCTTTATAAAATTGGCATAAAGATCTAACGGGCCAACGTTGGGGCTTAAATTAAACACTTGCAACTGCGTATTTGAACTGGCGCCGCTCACCACCCCTGTTTTGCCACATGAGGTAACAAAAGGCAATACAAACACCGCCGAAACAAACAGCACCAGAAAAGTAAATATTGCTTTATTGCCAGTCATCCTTTATCCTTTTATTGGCTTATAATTACAGGGTTTGTTATCAGTACAACACCAAAGGCGCCTGCTCCCCTGCCGCCAGGTGCGCCTTTACTAAACAGGGTATAATTTTGTCCGCTTATAAGTGTTATCGTGGTGTCTTTTAGCAATGTTAAAGTACCGGTTGCATACACCTTTACGTCGCTCACAGTATCTTTTAATGCCATAAACGGACTTACATACTGAAAAGCGCAGCCGTTTTGATTAGTAACAGTTTTACCCGCAGTTACTACAAAGTTAATATTACCCGCGCCGGGCGAAGCATTTACAAAACGTAACGCAGCCTTGCCTGCCATAGTATCTATTGCTACTACCGGGCTAAAATCGTCGGTATTAAGAAATATCTTGTCTGAAGATGTGCCGCATACAAAAAGCGAGTATATTTTTGCCGTATCAAGCGTGAGGGTTTGCTTAAACAACACCGCAGGGTAACCCGCCCTTTTATATGAATAGCTCCCGGTGCCAAAAAGAACGCTTGCATAACCCGTTGCGCCATTTGGATAAATATCTGATGTATTATTTTGCCTTGTGCCGTTTATAAAATAATCCAGCGTATCGGCGGTGGCGTTTATCACATCAAGCCCGGGCGGATGACCCGGCGGATTAGGCACGGCATAGTTTTGCTTACAGGCCGATAAGCCGCATAGCACCAGCAAACAAAATATGATAGATAGCCTGTAATTCATTTAAATAATACTATTAACTGCGCTTTATATGATTTGGTATGCGAAGAAACGAAAAAGTCCGGTATTGACCGGACTTTTTTTGTTTCAGTAATTAGAGGTTAGCAGCTGCTTTTACAATTCCTAGGCTCTAATCTCCAGTCTCTCCGAAGGAGTCCTTCGGACTAACCTCTAACTACGCGTAACTATTCAGCATTACCGGCATTACCAGCATCAGCACATCTTCGTTATCGTCGCCGCCTTGTGGTAACAATAAGCCCGCGCGGTTTGGTGTCGACATTTCAAGTACCACCTCTTCGCAGCTTAAATTTTTCAGCATTTCTATCAGGAAACGGGCATTGAAACCGATCTCCATATCCTCCCCTTCGTACTGGCAGCTTAAACGCTCGTGTGCTTCGTTAGCAAAGTCGATATCTTCAGATGATATATTCAGTTCGCTGCCGTTTATCTTAAGCCTTACCTGGTGGGTAGTTTTATTGGCGTAGATGGCAACGCGGTTCAGTGAACCTAAGAAAGCCAGCCTGTCTATATTCAGCTTATTCGGATTATTTTGTGGGATAACCGCTTCGTAATCCGGGTAACGCTCGTCTATCAAACGGCAAACCAGGTTAATGTTATTGAACTTGAAGAAAGCGCTGGTGCTGTTATATTCAACCGATACATTTACATCATCAGCCGGTAAAGCCGATTTCAGTAATGTTAAAGCCTTTTTAGGCAGAATAAATGATGCAGTACCGGCAGCCTTTGCATCCTTGCGGCGGTAACGTACCAGCTTGTGCGCATCGGTAGCCACAAAGGTTAACGATGAGGTGGAAAGCTGTACATAAACGCCAGTCATGGCCGGGCGCAGCTCGTCATTACTTACCGCGAATATGGTTTTGTTGATGGCTTCTGATAATACCGAAGCAGGCAGGTTTACGGATGAAGCATTCTCTACTGTTGGTATCTTTGGGAAGTCCTCGCCGTTCTCTCCGCTCAGTTTGTATTTACCGTCGCCTGCGCTTATTTCAATAGCGAAGGTATTGTCATCAACCGAGAAGCTGATCGGTTGTTCCGGCAGCGATTTCAGGGTATCCAGCAATATACGCGATGGGATGGCAATGCGTCCGTTCTCTTTAGCTTCAACCGTCAGCGAGGTAGTCATGCTGGTTTGCAGGTCGGTAGCCGAAATGGTTAAGTTTCCATCCTTTATCTCAAACAAAAAGTTTTCCAGTATGGGCAGCACAGTGCTGTTGCTGAGCGCGCCGCTCACAGACTGTAATTGCTTGAGCAAGGTTGATGTAGAAACGATAAATCTCATATCATTTTATAATTAATCAAACCAAAAGTATAAAATTTAATGGGCATACTTCCGCTTGCGAAAATAATGTTGAAAAATAGCAAATATTAACACTATACACAACGGAACTATGGTGTTGATAAGCTGCCATTTCAGCTTTTCGCCGCGTATAACGGCGCGGTTCAGCAGGCGTATCTGTATCTCTTTTGTGCGCAGGGCAATAAGCCGCGGGTCATCGGTCATGTAGTCGGCAATATTCAGCAGCAGGTTCTTGTTGCCGAAGGTTTGCCGGGTATATTCGTCATAGCCCAGCGGGTACGGCGAACCATCTGCTGCCAGCTGGTTCTTAAACACATCGCCATCGCTTATCACGATCATTTTGGTAGGCTGGCTCTCATTTACAGGGTTTATCTTTTCGGTCAATCCCTCCGGCAGCGGCCTGTTCAAAAAGTCAGACGGGAATTTACCCTCCAGCAGTACCCCCACCGTTTTTGGATCGCTCTGAAACTTGCCCGGGTCAGGCTCCTGCTCCAATGCGTCCAGCGTAATCATTTTGGGCACATGCAGCCTGGTATTGTACGGCGAGGTGGCCAGCACTATGGTCTTCTTTACATTTTTTACAGCACGCGTATCTCTTGTGCTGGCAAATTCAAGCCGTATGCCCTCCAGGTTTTTCACTATCGGGTTTTTAGACAGCGGCATAATGATGGGGTACAACAGCCACGGCACCATCTGTATTTGCGGCTGCCCGCCAACGTTGCCGGTGGTTACGGGTATCTGCGCGCAATTGTAATCAGCAATCAGATCGTAGTTGATGCGTGTGCCGTATACAAACAGCTGATCGTCGAGATTCAGTTGTTTCGGGAACGACATTTCTTCGTTGCCATGCCCACGCATGCTATCCAGTTCGGCATTTACCTGGTCGAGCGCCCAAACTACCTTGCCGCCACGCATAATGTATTGGTCGAGCTTGAATTTTTCCAACTCGGTAAAGGGCTGGTCGGGCTTTGCTACCACCAGTAATTTAATGTTCAGCAGGCTGTCGAAAGGAATATTTTTCAGGTTGATACGACCTACGTTATACCCGTCAGACAAGGATTTGATAGCACCGTATAATTGAATATCAGACAACTCCTTATGTCCCTCGGTAAAGGCAATAATAGCCTTACCACCGCTGGTAACTTTCTTTATGGCCGATGAAAAGGCATATTCTAAAGTCTCTACGGAGTTTTTGGTCACATCATCCTCATCTAACCCTATGCGCGATTGCAGCAGGTTTACCGTAATGTGCTGCCCCTGGTACTCTACCAACGCTTCGGGAAAGATCAGCATCTGCCCAATGCCGTTATCCGTTTTTATGCTGAAGCCCTGCCCTACTATCCCTTTCGACTCCAGTGTATCAAAAACGGCCCTTTGCTGATCTTCTGAAAGACTTTTGATGCCTTCGGTCGGGTCTACAAAATCAAATTGCAGTTTGCCGTGGGTATAGGCCTGCAGATCGCTTAGCATATCGCGGGTATCGCGTTGCAGGCGTTTCATCCAGGGTTGAAAGTTCTCGCCTTTCAGGTACACGGTTACCTTAACCGGCTTATCAAGGCCCTCCATAATCTGCCGGCTTACCGGCGATATGGTAAAGCGTTTTTCCTTAGTAAAATCGATACGCGTAAAGGTAACCGATGAGATGATCCACAGTACCACAACGCCTGCTATAATGCCGATGGTAGTTTTAGTAAAGATGCTCTTTTGCCTTTGCTTTAGCAGAGCAAATAAAGCCAGCCAGATGAATACTGCCGAAAGGATAATAAAATAAACCAGGTCGCGGGTATCCAGCACACCGCGGCTTACCGATTGGTAATGTTCGTTAATACCAAAATCTTCCAGCGAAAACTTTTGGAGGAATTGCAGCTGACCGATCAGATCAAACCCGATATAAAAAAAGGCGCACAGGAAAGCGGCAATAGTAAAAGCGATGATCTGGTTTTTGCTTACGGACGAAGCGAACAACCCGATAGCTGTAAACGATGCACCCAACAAAAACAAACCGAT
>JBQCIS010000255.1:0-11278 GCA_051953515.1 Mucilaginibacter sp. | reverse complement strand
CAAAGTGATAGTGATATTGGCTCGAGTGCCCACCGCAACTTCGGTGTCGTTATAACCTATAAAGCGTGCAACCAGTACTGATGAGGTACCGGCTACATTAATCTTGAAATTACCGTTTGCATCGGTCACGGCGCCATTATTCGTGCCTTTTTCCATGATCGTAGCACCTGGTATGGCCATTCCTTTGCTATCAACTACCTTACCGGTAATTATAATTGCCTGCTGCTCAGCGTTTGCTGCGTAATGCGGCCTTGCTACTGCCTTGGCTGCCGGAACAGCCGCGGATAAAAGCGCAACAAACAGCAGTGCTGCTTTTTTACTCTTATGCCGTAAATTAATGTTGAATAAATTTTTTTTCATTGTGATTCGTTCGATGATTTGTTGTGAATTTTCAACAAGAGGTTGCCTGGTTTATGCAGGAAAACCCCGGAGTAAATTGTGCAGACAAAAATCAAGCGGAATCAATTAAGTACAGGTTTCTCATGTTTATCTTTTTTTATTAGTTAATATAAATTGGTTTTTCGGAGCGAACTGCAGCCAGATGGAGGCTGCAGAAATACTTTACGAAGAAAGGGTATTGTGTGCAATAGCTATTATCATAGCATTTCAATTACAATTCAAAATGTATCAAAATTCAATTCTGTAAAATTTCGGTTACCGGAAGCACTATATTTACCTATGCCAATTAAAACCCGGCCCACAACCATGCCCGACTAATGAAAAATGTGTTGCGATATTTTTATGTGCTGATTGGCACCCTTATGCTGGCATCTGCTTGTTTCGGGCAGTCGTTATCCTATTATTTCAAGAACTACCAGGTATTCAATGGGCTTTCAAGTAATACCATTACCGCCATATTGCAGGATAAAAAAGGGTTTATGTGGTTTGGTACCCGCAACGGGTTAAATCGGTTTGATGGCAGTATTTTCAAAACTTTTCAGAACAAACTTTCAGACAGTACTTCTATCGGTAGTAATTCTATTTTTAGTTTGTATGAGGATGCCACTGAAAAAATATGGGTAGGCACGTACAAGGGCATCTATATTTACGATCCGCTAAAAGAAAGCTTTGCACCATTTAAACCGATACCGGCTGGCGAAGTACGCTATATAAAAGGCGACGGACACCATAATATCTGGATCGTGTCCGACCTTCAGCTTTATCGGTATAACGATCAAACCGCTAAAATAACAGCCTACCATCTGGTTAACGACCAAACTATCGCCATACAATTATCCGCTCAAGGCGTACTGTGGGATGCTACAGCGAAAGGCATCATTCAGCGCTATGACCCACGCAGCGATCATTTCGTCGCTTATGATATTTCGGCATTTAATAACGGCAAGAAGTTTTCTACCATCCAGGATATTCTGCCCGTGGGCGATACTTCGCTGCTTATCGGCACCATGAACCAGGCAATCTTGTTCAACTATCATCACCAAGCCATAAAAAATCTTTTAGCAAATGGAAAAGGGTTCAATGATGTGCATACTCATGTTATTTTCCATGATAACGATGGCACGTACTGGTTGGGAACAGAAAGCGGGCTTTATATTGTAAACATTCAAACCGGAACTGTAAACGCGGTACAGAAACAAGACAGTAACCCCTACTCTATTACCGATAACATCATTTCGGCAATATACCGGGATAACGAAGGCGGTATATGGATAGGAACCTATTTTGGCGGTGTAAATTATTATTCCAAACAGTACAACAACTTTAAAAAATACTTCCCCCAGCCAGGCACAAATAGCTTAAGCGGAAATATTGTACATGAAATATGCAAAGATGAATACGGCCATATCTGGATAGGCACCGAAGATGCCGGCCTGAACCAGTTAACACCGCAAACCGGCGTTATTAAACATTTTATGCCGGGATCGGCAAAGGGCAGTATCTCCTATCGCAACATTCACGGTTTGGTTGCCGTGGGTGACAAGCTGTGGATAGGAACTTATGAACATGGTATAGATGTAATGGACCTGAAAACAGAAAAGGTTATCAAGCATTACAGCAAGGCTCAATATCCCAAAACATTGCCCAGCGATTTCATTGTATCACTTTACAAAACCCGGGAAAACCAATTGCTTATCGGTACATGGAGCGGGTTGTTACGTTATGACCCACAGTCGGATAATTTTGTTGCGATGCCTTACTTCAACGGGCACATCCAATCCATCTATGAAGATGAAACGGGTACGCTTTGGGTAGGCACCTATGGTAGCGGTCTGTATTACCAGAATGCCGTAAGTGGCAAAAAGGGGCATATGGTTTATCACTCCGGCAATGTAAGCGGGTTGATCAACAACTATGTAAACGGGCTGTTTGAAGATAAACGCAAACACATATGGTGCTGCACGGAGGGCGGATTATCTGACTACAACCCCAAGTCTGGTACTTTCACTAATTACACCGTTGAAAATGGCCTGCCGGTTAACCAGGTATTCAGAATGTTGGAAGACAGCAAGGTCACTTTATGGTTATCTACATCAAAGGGACTGGTTAATTTTGACGGGCACAACGGTCAATTCAGTATTTACCATACAGCGAATGGTTTGCCTACCGAACAGTTCAATTATAATTCGTCGTTCGAAGACACAGATGGAACCATGTACTTGGGTACGGTAAAAGGTATGGTAAGCTTTATACCCGACCATTTTGCACCCAATAATTATGTACCGCCGGTGTACATCACCAATATCCTGATCAACAACCAGGAGCTACCTATCGGTAAAGATAAGTCGCCGATTAGCGAATCTATCACTTACACGCATAAGCTACAATTGAACTATAATGCTACTAACATCAGTATTGATGTGGCGGCCCTCAGTTACATCATCCCCGAAATGAACCGTTACGCTTATAAAATGGATGGCATAGATCAATCGTGGACTTATCTTAACAACAACCGCCGCATTTATTACACCCAATTACCACCCGGACATTACACCTTCAGAATAAAAGGCGCCAATAGTGCCGGCGTTTGGAATAATAAAGAAACTACGCTCGCCATAAACGTTTTGCCGCCTTACTGGGCAACTATTTGGGCATATTTATTATACGCTGGCTTTATCAGTGGCATTATTTATATCATTTTCAGGTATTACCACATTGCTATCGACGAGAAAAATAAACGTAGGATTGAGAGTATACAGATCAATACCGAGCGGGAGATATACAATGCCAAAATAGAATTCTTTACCAATGTAGCCCACGAAATACGCACCCCGCTTACGCTGATAAAAATGCCGCTTGACAAGCTATTATCAAGCGCTAAAAATGACCATGAAACCACTGAGAGCCTGAATATGATGAAGAAAAACACCAACCGGCTGATAGACCTAACCACCCAATTACTTGATTTTCGCAAAGCAGAGGCTGATAAGTTCAGTCTTAATTTTTCAAAAACGGATGTCAACGAACTGCTTAATGATGTTTATTCAACCTTTAAACCATCGGCAGACCTGAAGGGCCTGTCTTTCAGGCTGGAGCTGCCACGCCTTACGCTGCATGCCTATGTTGACACTGAAGCGTTGAAAAAGATACTGAGTAACCTGTTTAACAACGCGATAAAATATGCCGATCATGCTGTATCGGTAAAGTTGCTGCCATTCAGCAGCGAGGATACCCAGTTTTATATAGAAGTGCGTAACGATGGTTACATTATTCCGGCTGAATATAACGAAAAGATATTTGAACCGTTCTTCAGGATTAAGGAAACGGAAAAAGAAACCGGCACCGGCATTGGCTTACCGCTCTCACGCTCGCTTACCCTGCTCCATAAAGGCACGCTCGAACTCAAACAAACAACCGAAGCCTTTAACATCTTTCTCCTTTCGTTGCCAATACACCAGGAGAAAGAGCTGGACCTGGGTAATAGCGAGAACGATATACCGGCACTGGTTGAAGATAATTATGCAGATAGTGAAACTACCTCCGGCAAGCCAACAGTGTTATTGGTTGAAGATAACCGCGAGATATTGAATTATATCGCCAAGGAGTTATCTGCTCAATACCACGTCATTAAAGTGTTAAACGGCCAGGAAGCGCTTGAAATATTACAACAGGATAATGTACAGTTGGTTATCAGTGACATTATGATGCCGGTTATGGATGGGATACAATTGTGCCGAAAAATGAAAACCGACTTGCAATACAGCCACATTCCCATTATTATGCTGACGGCAAAAAATTCGCTTAACTCAAAAATTGAAGGGCTTGAAGTTGGCGCCGACGCCTATATAGAAAAACCTTTTGCTTTTGAACATCTTACGGCGCAGATCAGCAACCTGCTGACTAACCGAAACGTGATGAAGGAATACTTTGCACGCTCGCCGCTTACCCATATTAAAGGTATTGCTGTTTCAAAAGCCGATCGTGATTTTCTGGAAAAATTGAACAAGGCCATTTACGATAACATTACCGACCTCGACCTGGATGTAGACCAGCTTTCAGCCATGATGAACATGAGCCGGCCTACGCTTTACCGTAAGATAAAAGGGCTTTCTGACATGACCCCAAATGAACTGATCAACCTTACACGCCTGAAAAAAGGTGCTGAATTATTGGCGGAGGGAAATTACAAGATCAATGAAGTGGCTAATTTGATAGGCTATTCCTTACCAAGTAATTTTTCACGTGATTTTCAAAGGCAGTTTGGGGTAAGCCCGTCGAATTACATGCACACATTACCTAAATGATGCGGAGATCAGTAGTAAATACAAATTATAAATACGGACTCAATGGCAGGTCTGTACAGGAGCGTGTTGTATTTGAACAAACGTTTTATAAATAAGCACAATTAGTGGCTGGCAAAATACACGCTGCATATTAATTTTGATGAGAAGTCGATTGAAGCATAAAAGAGTTAACGGAACCCGCTATTGCTTCCTGTACAACTCAAAACCGATCGTAAACCTTGGGGAAATGATGCTGTCAGGTATTGCTTCTTCATACCACGCAACCGGGACGCTTTATATTTAGCGACCGATAAGCTTAAATATGTAATAACGTTCATTCAACCAATTAAAACAAATGAATTCTAAACTTTTATCACTAACATTCGGGCTACTGATAGCTTGCGCCGCATGTTTTGCGCAAGCATCTCACACAGAGATAAATGAAGATTTTAAACCATCAACGCTCAACCAGCCGGGGCAGGAATTTCCACAGGTAAATTCGCAAGGTTATGTGCGTTTTCGGATTAAAGCGCCACAGGCGGATAGTATAAAGGTAAGCCTGGGCCTTGGAGGGCGTGGCGGCACCACGCTCAAGAAAGGCACCGATGGTTTCTTTTCAGGAACAACGGAAGGTCCAATGGATGAGGGTTTCCATTATTACCATCTAACAATTGATGGAGGCATATTTAACGATCCGGGCACACTGAATTTTTACGGTTCGACACGTTGGGAAAGCGGAATTGAAATTCCAGCACATGATCAGGATTTTTATGCTTTGAAAGATGTCGCACATGGTAACGTTCAACAAATTCTTTTCCCGTCAAAAAGCACGAATACCATTAAAAGGGCTTTCGTTTACACACCGCCTGGCTACGAAACAGCTAAAGGGAAACGCTATCCGGTACTTTACCTGCAGCATGGCTGGGGTGAGGATGAAACTGCCTGGACAAATCAGGGACATGCGAATCTAATTATGGACAATCTTATTGCTCAAAATAAAATAACACCGTTTATAATTGTTATGACTTACGGAATGACGAATGATGTAAAAATCGGGCGCGGCGGATTAAGAGATTTTAAGATTGAAGCTTTTCAAACGGTTTTAACCGAGGAATTAATTCCTTACATCGACAAAAATTTCCGGACCCTTGCAGACAGAGATCATCGCGCAATGGCAGGTTTGTCAATGGGTGGCATGGAGACACATGCTATTACACTTAATAAGCCTGAATTATTTGCATACTATGCATTGCTGAGCGGTGGTGTATTTAAACCGGAAGAATTGAACGATAAGAAACCAACTGCAAGGCTTATATTCATGAGTTGTGGTAGCCGTGAACGCCCCGACGCGATAAAAAAGGCAGCCGACTCGCTTAAGGCGGCTGGTTATAACGCGTATTCGTATATTTCTGAGAATACAGCTCATGAATTTCTAACTTGGCGCCGCAGTTTATATAACCTCGCACCTTTACTCTTTAAGTAAAATTAGAATTTGATCAGTTCCCTCCGGTTAACTAAAAAACTACGCCGGAGAGATTCCTGGTTAGAAGTTCGCCAGTAATAGTATCCCGGTTGTTTATAAAAGGCCCTCAATACCACCTCAATATTGAAGACGTATGCAGGCAATTAAAAAGTAATTACAACCTCTTTGCTATACTATGGAAGCAATTGCCAACTTGTTGATAAGCGTCAGGCACCGGCTTAGGCATTTTCGGCTACAAACTAACTCATATATAAACTAACCAATTTAGTTTTCTTCTTTGATCACGACGTGCTTAATATTTTTCCTATCAAATGTATAAGTGATGTGGATCAGTCCGTCCCTGGTTTGGATGACAGCAGGATAACTATATTCCTCCTTTGTTCCATGTTCCAATTCCATGATGTCGGTCCATTTCCTCCCGTCATTTGAAATTGCAACTTTAAGTACTGCACGGCCATTATACCATTCTTTGCCCGGAACATCCGGATTATAAACTATTAGCTGTTTTCCATCAGCCAATGTCACCGCATCCGTTCCTGAATTTGGATTCAGCAGGCTGGTTTCAGTCAGTTTGGACCAAGTGGCTCCATTATCGCCGGACTCAGAACGAATTACTTTGCCTTGCTTACTCCGGCACAAAACCTCCAGATCCTTGTCGCCTGTAAATAAAATACTGGGTTGAATAACATCATATCTTGAACCTGTATCTACTGGAATCTTCACCCAGTCGGCAAGTTTTTCGTCGGTCCGTTCAATAAACGCTTTCCAACGGCCATCTTTTAGCTCAACGCTCGAAGGACACAATATCTCTCCATTTCGGAGTTCTACGGCCTTATTTTTAATGGGTCCAAGAATTCCCCGGGGTAAAAGCATCGGGCTTGACCAGGTCAAACCATTGTCCTTTGACGATTTAAACAAGCCCCACCATTCCCGGGGATTGGGTCCGACCTTGTAGAAAAGAATCAATTCACCATTCTTTTTCTTAAACAGAACTGGGTTCCAACATGCATAACGTTTACTATCCGGGCAAATTCCATTGGCCACTTCCTTAGGGTCGACTTTCCCGTTCGCCGCTATTTTTCCCGACCAGATTACTACATCGGGTCTGCTTTCTTGAGACCCGCCAAAACACGCTATCAAAAGTTGGCCATCTTGAGTCTCGACAATAGTTGAAGCATGACAGTTCTGGAATGGAGGTGCGTCAAAAAGCAAGTTTTCGCTTACTAATTTCCATGTCGACTGCCCTTCCACCAATAATGCACTGGATGATATTATTACAAGGATGATAAATTTCTTAATCATATTTCAATTATTGATTAAGTGTTTGGTTAATGTTATACTTTATACAATTTACGCATAACTTTCAATCAGCGACCGTTATAAAAAAGCCCTCTTCTTTGGAAATGTATTGAGACATTCCTGTTATCACAATTGATGCGGAAATATTTTTTTTCAAATCTCATCGCCGTGAAGAAGCATGGAGATTTTCCTTCGACACCAAAGATGGGTTAATTTTGGGAGTTTACAATTTCATTGCCAGTATCTTAAAGTTTTCCTATCATTATAAAATATATCGCGGGCTTATGCGGTCTTCATCTGGCCCGTTTATATTTTGCCGTCACATTATTTTTATGAATAAGTTATCATGAATAAACTTTTATTGCTGCTATTACTCTTCTCTTTTTCCGTTGCTTATGGACAACAGACGGGCAATAAAAATTTTGAGCTGAAACAACTTCCTGCCAACGTTACTGACCAATGGAAATTTCATGCCGGCGATGACGCCGCCTGGGCAGACACTGCATTCGATGATCACGATTGGCAATATATCGATGCTACGCGAGAGTATCATTTTTTGCCGCAGGTAGCCAACGCCCAGATAGGTTGGTTCCGGCTTACCCTTGACGTTTCACCATCGCTGCGAAAAAAAACAGTGGCCATGATCGTTAATCAATATGGATCGGCACAAGTTTATTTTAACGGAGTATTGCTCCGCACCATGGGTCGGGTAAGCAACAATTATCAAAACGAGCGAACCCGATTTTCGTCGGGCGAGCCGCTTACCTTACAGCTCACCAACGCGCCGAAACAATACATCGCGATCAGGTATTCATTTAACAGTTCCAACCTGGTCATAGGCTATGGCCAGCCCGTTATCCGAACTTTGTTTAGCCAGGTTGATAGCGCCTGGGATACTTTTTTTCTCCGGGTAGATTTTTACACCACCCGCGCCTGGGTGTCGGGCGGCTTTATGCTGCTGAGTATATTACAGCTGGCCATTTATTTATTTAATCGTGAACGCAAGGTAAATCTTTATCTTTCGCTTTATGCGTTGATGCAAATGATCACACTGGCCGACGGGCTTCTAACGCCCATGATACATAGCGGCGGTTGGTATAGCTTTGATCGTTTGGTATTTAATATAGCGGCGCCGTTGGATTTCGTTTTCCTGATGATGATGACCTATTCATTTTTTGGCTATAAAAGAGGGCGCTGGTTTATAATGATGGTCGTGCTAAGCGTACTGGTCATCATATTGCAGTTTATTGCTGATAATGCTGCCAATGAACAGGTACTTGCAATTGGCAATACTATAATTTACCTTACAATTATTGGAATTTCGGTAAAAGCCCTTCGTGAAAAAAAGACCGGAGCCGCATTGTTCCTGGGCGGCATCGTAGTTTCCCTGTTATTCTTTGCACTCTTTAGTTTTGGCGATGTAATTCTGCCTCAACCCCTTTTGGCAGTGAGTTTCGAAATTGCCCTGGCCTTTATTACGCCGGCAATTATACTTTCAATTCTGCTGGCGCGGGAATTTGCGCAAAACATTGCCTCCCTTCGCCTAAAGCTGGCTGAGGTGGAAAGTTTATCGGCCCGGAGTTTGCAGCAGGAGCAGGAAAAGCAACAAATACTGGCCCGCCAGAACGAAATGTTGGAACAGAAAGTCACCGAGCGCACTGCAGAATTGAACCAATCGCTGATCAATTTAAAAGCCACCCAAGCCCAACTCATACAGTCGGAAAAAATGGCCTCGCTGGGTGAACTCACAGCTGGCATCGCCCATGAAATACAAAACCCGCTGAATTTCGTGAACAATTTCTCCGAGGTGAGTATCGAACTGCTTGATGAGCTAAAAGAGGAAGAAGAAAAAGGCAACAAAGAAGATGTTATAGCCATTGCCGATGACCTGACTCAAAACCTGGAAAAAATACGCCACCACGGCCAGCGAGCTGACGCCATTGTGAAAGGCATGCTGCAGCACAGCCGGGCCTCTTCCGGGCAAAAAGAGCCAACCGACATCAATTCTCTTGCTGATGAATATCTGCGTTTGGCTTATCACGGTTTAAGGGCCAAGGAGAAAGAGTTCAATGCGGAACTCATCACCCATTTCGATGCCAATCTGCCAAAGGTAAAAGCGGTGCCGCAGGATATTGGCCGAGTGCTGCTGAACGTGATCAATAATGCATTTTATGCAGTACAGCAGAAAGCGAAAAGCGCGGGAGCGGGTTACAAGCCGGAAGTTGCCATCAGCACAGCGCAGCAAAATGGCTTTGTAATGCTCTCGGTAAATGATAACGGCACCGGCATCCCTAATGCCATAAAAGATAAAATTATGCAGCCCTTTTTCACCACAAAGCCCACCGGTGAAGGCACAGGGTTGGGATTATCTTTGAGCTATGATATCATAGTAAAAGGTCATGGTGGGATGATTACAGTTGATACCAAAGAAAATGACTTTACCGAGTTTATAATTGCACTTCCCTTAAGTTAATTGAATCAGGAATTAATTAGTGACGTTTATCAAATGAAACAAAATAAAAAAGTGCGTTTTCTCTTTAAAAAATATGGATTATAGGGTAATACCCGCAAAATGGCTCTTAATTAAACGATTGCCTAAACTCCAAAGGGGAAAGTTTCGTTTTTAAATTAAACAACTTACTAAAAAACTGCGGGTGTTCAAATACGAGATTATATGCGATTTCGCTTACGGTCAGATTTGTGGTTGATAATATTTCTTTGGCTTTGCTGATAAGCCTGTTGTGAATATGTTGTTGCGTAGTTTGGCCTGTCAATGTTTTTAGTAAGCTGCCCAAATAGTTAGGCGAAACATTTAGCAAACCGGCAATGTATTGAGCCGTAGGCAAACCTTTGTCTGTTAAATTCGCTTCACCAAAATAATCGTCAAGAATTTTTTCCAACCGCTCCAATAATTGATGACCGCTCTTTTTTCTGGTAATGAACTGACGCTGGTAAAAACGCTCGCAATAATTGAGTAACAGTTCTATTTGCGCAACGATGATGTTTTGGCTAAACCTGTCGATATTGGAATGATACTCCCGCTGAATGTGCAACAAAATATCTGTAATGATCATTTCTTCTTTTTCTGAAAGGAAAAGGGCTTCGTTCACGCCATAGCCGAAAAACTCGTATTGCTTAATGCTTTTTGCCAACGTGGTATTCCAGATAAAATCAGGGTGTATAAGCAGAAGCCAGCCTGTTGGCTTTACAACGGGCTGACTGTCTATCGCAAGTTGCATCGACTGTCCCGGTGAAATAAAAGACAACAGACCTTCATCAAAATCATACAGCTGTTGCCCGTAACGGAATTTCCCTTGCGGCATACACCGCTTTAGGCCGATTGAATAAAAATTCTGAACCCAACTGATCTCTCGTTCATCAGTTTGATAGTTTACCAAGCCGTAATCCACCAGACTTACCAAAGGATGTTGTGGTTTAGGTAAGCCGCTCATTTTGTGAAAGTCGGTAATGGTATTGAATATGTGTTTTTTATTCTTCATTCCATTTTCAAAATACTAAAAAAAGCGACAAAATGTGTAAAATCTTATCGCTTTTGCACCGATTTAAAAGTCAGTTGATTTGGCTAACGTTTCATTGCATGTTAATTCATTTTGCAACACTTCAATTTTGTTTTGTGCTAATCCGAAAGCGTCGCTTCCCATAAAAAAATGCAACGGCGGATTTTCGCTTTCGGCTAACTGAAGAAAAGCGATGGCCGCTTTGTCAGGGTTGCCTAACTGCTTTCCGTTCATTTCTGTTATATGCCATAGCTCAGATTTTCTTGCCGACGCATAATCTTCAATCGGAGTTTGCG
>JBQCIS010000254.1:0-25445 GCA_051953515.1 Mucilaginibacter sp. | reverse complement strand
ATTATAGTTGCCTACCTTACGGAAAACAGCTTCCAATACTTCACCTCTCATATAACTTTTTACATTACCGCTTTCAATAGCTTCCTTAATTACCGGCAATACCGCACGGTAAGCGGATAATGTATAGTCGATATCTTCGTCAGAATGGCTGAAACACATGTTATGGAACCCTGCCCATAGCACGCCGCGTTTTATCATTTCCTGCTGCATCAGCGCCTTTACTTCTAAACCATTACCGGCTTCGGGCGTAAATGTCACCATGCTGCGGCAGTTGTAGCCAACACAACGGGTGTATTTTTCCATACCCAGTTCTGCAGCCAGTTTGTTATAACCGTCCTTCAGCAATGCACCTTTTTCATCCAGGTAAGCCGGTACGTTTTTATCGCGCAGCTCATTTATAGTAGCTATACAAGCTGCGAGTGACAACGCTTCGCCGCCAAAAGTGGTGTAGCTGAATACTTCGTGGTTTAACAGCTCCATTACATCTGCCCTGCCTGTTAACAGCGCGATAGGCATACCGTTGGCGCAAGCTTTTGAGAACACCGCCAGGTCGGCCTTTACGTTAAAATATTCCTGCGCCCCGCCTAATGCGATACGGAAGCCTGTCCACATTTCATCGAATATGAGCAGTGTGCCGTTTTGGCGGCATACGTCGGCCAATTGCTGCAAAAAGCCCGGTTTAGGCGCTTCGAATATAAATGGCTCCAGTATTATGGCTGCAACAGTGTCGTCTAATGCTGCTTTTATCGATTCGATGTCGTTATACTCAAAAGTATAGGTCATGTCCTGTATGGCAACAGGGATACCTGCATTGCGGCTGGTGATGCCGATATACCAATCGTGCCAGCCATGATAGCCGCAGCAGAATATTTTGTCGCGCGCGGTAAAGGCACGGGCAAGACGGATAGCAGCCGAACATACGTCGGCGCCTGTTTTTGCTATCTTCACCGCTTCGGCATTAGGGATCACTTCTGTAATCAGTTCGGACACTTCTACTTCCAATGGGTGCATCAGTGAAAAAGTAATACCATCTTCCAGTTGTATGCGGATGGCATTATCAACCACAGGGTAACAATAGCCCAACGAAAGCGGCCCGATAGCGGCATTAAAATCTATATATTCGTTACCATCCACATCCCATACATGCGAACCTTTGCCTTTCGCCAGATATTTCGGAGCTGCGCCTTTAGTGTACTGACCGGGGCCCTTGGCTAAAGTTTGGGTAACAGGCTTCTGCACTTTCAGTGCGCGTTCATATAATTTGTCCGATTCGGTAAAAACCGGGTAGTCGTTATTTAATTGTATAGTATTAGGCATGGCTTTGTTGTTGTTTATTCTGAAAACTCGTTCATTGTTATTTCCTTTTGCCGGTATGATGATACCTGGTATCCTAATACCTTTTCGGCTATTTGTTTGCCGGTGAAGCCTTCATATTGCAGAACATCGGGTAATAACCCAGGTTTAAACCAGCGGTTATTTAAAGCTACAGGCAACACATTGGCTGTTTTGCGGTGTTTAAGCAGCACTTCGGCAACTATGGTATAAAGGCCGCCGGTAATAAAATGATCTTCGAGGGTTACCACTAAACCCGATTCTGAAGCCGCAAGAATGGCCTGCTCATCAACCGGTTTAAGGCTGCGCATATTGATAAGGCCTACCGATAAGCCTTCCTTCTTTAATATTTCTACCGTTTCCAGCGCCTGTTCAAACATCAGGCCGTAGGTAAGGATGGTAACGTCCGTACCTTCTGAAATTACTTCGGCCTTGCCCCATTCAAATGGCTTGTGCTCATAACCTGTTTTGCGGGTATTGATGCGGGTATAGGCCGGGCCACTTTCGCTCCATATAACAGGCAGCATTTTTACAAGGTCATCCTCATCAGCCGGAGCCAAAACATTTACATTCGGAATGCCGCGCATAATGGAAATATCCTCGATAGCCTGGTGTGTAGGGCCGTTACCGTCCGATAAAAAGCCAGGGATAAAACCGCTCAATTTTACAGGAAGGCCGGGGATTCCGGCATCGGTACGCACAAACTCAAAAGCACGCATGGTTAAAAACGACGCCAGTGCATGCACTATTGGAGTGCGACCGCGCAAGGCCAATCCGGCGGCGGCGCCGATCATGGTTTGTTCGGTAATGCCGGTATCGATAAAACGTTTGCCCAATATGCCGGGCAGGTTACGTACCAAAGCGCGGTTTTCGGCGGTCATTACCACAACGCGTTCATCGGCAAGAGATATCTGTGTTAATAATTCTTCGTATGTCATCCTATCTCACAATCAAAGTTTCTGATGTTAATTCTGTTTGATGATTGCCATGTAGTTCCAGTAAAAGCTGCTGTACTTCATCGCTGCTGAAGTTGCAGAACCACCTGTCGGCACGTTCCTGAATGCTTGGCAAGCCCTTTCCACGCACAGTATCGGCTATTACTACATTCAATTTATCTTTTTGAAAAGGATATGCAGAGAACGCCCCGGCCAACTGCGAAAAATCGTGACCGTTTATGCGTTTAACTGCCGCACCAAAGGCCGCGAACTTATCTGCAAGCGGTTCCAGCGGAATAAGGTCTTCCGTACGGATATTGGCCTGGAAATGGTTGCGATCGACCACAAAGATCAGATTATCCAGCTTATAGGCATTTGCAACCAATACGGCTTCCCAGCAGGTACCTTCGTTCAGTTCGCCATCGCCTAAAATGCATACCACTTTATTGTTGCCGCCACACAGCTTAATATCCATTGCCACACCAATAGCAACTGAGGGCAAATGGCCCAACGAGCCCGAATGAAACTCGATACCGGGGATCTTTGTATTTGGATGCCAGTAAATGTGATCGTTAACCGAAAGATGGTTTTGCAAACGGCTTTTATCCATTAGTCCAAGTTCTACAAATGTGCCGTATAGTGCAGGCACGTCATGTCCCTTGGAAAGAAAAAGATAATCGCGGTTCGGGTCATCCAGATTATCCGCATTTATATTTAAAAAATTAGTGTACAGATAAACGATCAGATCGACCGCGGAAAGCGATGCTCCTGTAAAGCACCCACCATCGGTTGACATGCGCACGATATGTTCGCGCACTTTCAGGGCCGTAGCTTCCATTTCGGCATTGGTATATATTTTGTTCATAGCTCAGCTTTGGTAAATTCTGCAGGGGCCTGTTTGGTTTGCCCGGCAGAAACGGTTTTCAGTTCATCTAAATGGTTACGGTACCAGTTTACCCCGACGTAACGGGCATTTAGTTGGTATATTTCAGGTTTACGTTCAAGCAGTTCGAGTATATCATCGCATGAAAAATCATTCTTTATGGGGTAAAGCTCTTCAAACACGCGATTAATAAACTGGTAATCGTCGGCATAATCAATGGTAAAGCGATGCGACATAGAATAATTCAGCGGCTTTGACCAGGTTACATTACCAAGCCTGAATTTGTCCGGATTTTCCCAAACGTAAGGTGTTGTATGTTCAAGTTCCAACGGCCGTGAAGCATTTTTCCAGGCGTCTTCCAAACAAGCCATCGTCATGATCTCCACATCGTTGCCATCCGGCCAGGATGCGGGGTGCAGGTTACTCACAAAATCATATTTACCCTTGTTAGTAAAGAAGAAGTCAAGCACTTCATCAACTATCCGCGGATCGATCAGCGGGCAATCTGAAGGTATCTTTAATACCACATCGGCACCATATTTTTTGGCGGCCTGGTAGTGCCTGTCGAGGAGGTTATTCATATCGCCACGATAACATGGCACGTTTAACTTGGCTGCCTCCTGCTCTATAGCGTCATCCGCAGGGCTTTCGGTAGCTGCAATAACGAGCAAAACTTCATGACGGACCATTTGAAGTCTTTCTATCATTCTTGCCAGCAGGCTTTTGCCCAGTATCGGCATCATTACTTTTCCCGGCAATCGAGTAGACAGCATACGAGCCTGAACAACGATCAGCACTTTATCATCCATACTATTAAATTAATGCGAGCTCAGACTCATTAGCCCGCGTTTTATTTTGAAGAAGGTTACTGTTATTTATATAATAGTGAGCACCAAAATCCTGCTTATTACCATTATAGGCCAGGTAACTACGGCATACATCGGCAATATTCTGAGCAGATGTACCGCCGTTTTGTAACGGCAAAAGGCTTTTCAGCTTATCAACATCAAACCACGAATGCACTTTTTTGCCCAAAGCAATACCCGTATATACAACTGTTGAATATTGCGTGATCAGTTCACTGCAGTTGGCTATCATTTGGTTAGTATTGCCGCTGTTAAATATTAAGGTATCTGCAGGGGCGTATTTGCGTATTTCTTTTTCGGCCCGCTTAATGTTTTCGTTGGGGTGCAATTTAAAAAGCAAACGGCGGCCGTTGGCGATCTTTACTGCTTTTTCAATAAACGAATGACGATTCTCATAGCGGAATGTCTCACGCATATCCGTTGTAGCAACCATTACATAATCCTTGTAAGGGAAATCGTTATTTCTGAATTGTTCCAGGTTATCATAATTAGGCGTGCCGGTTACAATTATCTTTCCTTCGCGGGTACCGTTTGCTATAAAATAATCGCGGTAGCCTAATGACGCGGCACAATAAACATCGCAAACGTTGGTCGATCCGTTAAGCGAAGTATTTCCGCACAGGAATGGTGGTAAATTAAGCGTCCGTACAATTTTGCTTACTAAGGTAAGTTTGTCTGTCATCCCCTCTTGTACCCATATATTTTTACCTTTACGTATCCTTGCGGGTACAATCATATCGGTACAGCATACCACGAGATCATAATTATTCAGTTTTGCACCATAATCGATCTGCAGCCCATGATCCTTTAGATATCTTTCTGAATTCTGTTTGAACTGGCCGGCTAAAATGGTACCGTTAAGCAATGGGGTTTTCCCGATAAGAAAATTAAGAAGTGGCGAATCGGAAAATATCTGGCTGAACCAACAATCAAATTCCGGCAGCCTGTCCGCAATCTGGTGCATCTGAGTGGTTTGGTTGATGGAGCCGGTGATAAATAAGATCTTCTGCATCAGGGGTAGTAATGAGAGTCTACAATACAATATTATTAAAATATTGTTAACTCATATATATCCATTAAATATTTTTAAATGTATTATGACAAGTTTCAGACAAAAAGAATTTAGTGTTATTAAATTATTAACCCGCACATTACCCTGTGTATCAACGGGTAATATTTAATTAATTTTAGCATAAACCTTGACATCATAAAGAAGAAAGTTTTTAAGGTTATCCAGCTGATCGGTATTAATAAGATCCACGCCACAGTTTAATAACTCCTGCCACACTATCTTTTTCTCCGGCGAGGCCCATAAACGCACTTTTTCCCCCAGGCGATGTGCGGCGCTTACGTAGGCGCATAAATGCTCACGTTCGGCCAATGGCATAGGCCCAGTGCCTATCCAATTCAGCATGCGTGAATACCTGCAACTGGCCGTTTTAAAGAAATCCCGGTTAATAGTATCGGTACAAGCCTGCAGCAGATCCTCATCTACAAAGGCTATCCGGTCGGTTTCTTTCCGTAATAGGTTAACCGGTTTATGCCCGGTTAACACCACGGTTATCTTTCCTTGTTTATACTCACCGTTATTGCAGGATGAAAGCAGGGGCCTGTATTTTTCAAGTAATTTCCGCAAGGCGATATATGTGCTTTTTGAACCTGATTTAATATCGATCATCAGCATTATGGGATAATCGGGACAGGTGATTGTGCGGTTGGTGCCGTTTATGCAGTCGGCAAGTGGTTTCAGATACAGACTATCGAGCGTTTTATGCATCCGCAGCCCTGGCAACAGGTGCGCAACCACCAACCGGCCATGGCGCAAGTAAATGTCAGCTTCTATATGCGTAAAACCGTCATCTAATGCATCATACAATGGTCGTGCATGCCAGTAATCGTTGTGGGCATAAGCGTTGGGAAGCGAAATGTTTTGGGGGTAAGCTTTAAGGCTGATAAAAATCGGCAGGAGTAATATGGCTAACAACGGAATGCGCCTTGGGGTGATGATCGCGGGTTGCATTGTTTTGATACAAATTTACCCACGCAGTATTACAACATTGTTAACTAATGGTTATGCGTTAAGTAAACAATGCCTATCAATCCCCCCGGCCTGGTAACTGGTGTAGAAACCAGTTTACTATAAATAACGATCTCCGGATATTAACCGGAGATCGTATAAACGAAAAATTTAATCTTTACTCGTCACCACTATTGGCGGTACGAACCAAACGTCCATTATCACTAAAATAAAGGCTTTCATTATCAACGGCACCTGCATTCTCAAAGGCTACCTTATTGCCGCTGTTGTTGTCGACCCTTAAACGATACATGGAACTATGATCAGGCATTTGTAGTCTGGCCATTTCATCTACATGGTAACTGGCATATTTACTGTTTTTTAACGCCGTACGTACATCATACGGGAGGGTTGCTATGTGCTTAATATTTCTTTCACTTCTCAACCAGTTTCCGTCAGCTGAGTAATGCGCCATCCAGTCGCGGTCGTTATAGCGGAAACATGCTATATACTGGCCATTGTCTACATACCAGTTTTTCAAATGCGCCTGGGCATACTGATTAGCAAAAGCAGCGCTTACTGCCTGGGGCACTTGCTTAACTTTCTTCTGTGCATCTGCACTGTATGATAATACTCCTATTAACGCAACAAGAATAAATGATTTGATATTTAAGGTTTTCATGATTTTAAAGTTTTGATTAAAAAGAATAGCGATAAACAGTTGCACAAACAACTGCAACTGTGTAGAATACATGTAATGATCTATCCCTGCAAACAGGTACAACAATATATCAAATACGCAGTACCCGATTAAAAAGGAATGAAAAATGGTGATCGGCAGAAGGTTCAAAACAATATTTATTCTCGGCTTTTACCGCAAACAACTTCCCGGAACTGAGAAATTTTGAAATTGATTTGCCGGTAAGCCCTTTTGTATGTGTTTTTGCAGGCTTGTTATTGGCCATGCACCTGTTGGTACGAATAAGATTATAAATAAGCAGGGTATCTGACTTGAGTTTTATTTTACCACTGATGTGCCTATATTGAAATTTAGGTGCAAAAAACAGATAAGCTATTGTTATAACAAAATACACACCCATTGCCAGCATTGCATTAACGTGGGTCGGGGTATATCTTTTGTGCTTAATCATGCTTATTTTGGCACAATTTTCATACCACTAATTGTCCATAACACATTAATTTTTAGTTATCTACATGCATAAATTATACATTAGGTTAATGTCATTTATTCCCAGCCTATCACATATAAAGCTGTATCATACATTTTACAATGGTTGCCCCCAATAAATGCTTTATATTTAGTGATGCGTTTGCTCAAAGCCCTGTTTATCACCCTAATTTTATGCATAGCGTTTAATGTTTATGCGCAGAATTCGGGCGCAAATTGCCCTCCTGTGAATATCGGATTTGAAACAGGGCAATTTACAGGCTGGCAATGCGATACCGGAGGCATTAGCAAACAAGGAATAATACAAGTGATCCCGGTTGCGCCGGTTGACAACAGGCAAACGATGATCAATTCAAATTATATTCCTCAGGTTGATCCTTATGGAAAATTCCCTACCCTTTGTCCGTACGGTGGCCAATATTCTATAAGATTAGGCAACGAACAAAAAGGCGCAAGAGCAGAACGTGTATCTTATTCGTTCAATATCCCTCCTAATGCGGCTATTTATGATATTACATTTTACTATGCTGTAGTATTACAAAACCCTAAGCATGAACCTTACCAGCAACCACGGTTTACGGTAAACACATACGACATTACCGATAGCGGTACAGATACAGTTGTCACTTATGATCGCTTCGGCAATCTCATTAGCAGCCCGCTACAAGTGGAGTGTGCATCATTCAACTTTATTGCTTCGGCCAGTTTGCCGGGATTTAAAATGTCTGCAAAAAGTGATTCTGTATATTACAAGGACTGGGCGCCTGCCACCATCCATTTAACCGGATATGCGGGCAAAAGAATACGAATAGAATTTACCACTAATGACTGTACATTAGGCGGACATTTTGGCTACGCTTATGTAGATGTTAATGAAGCCTGCGGTTCTCCAGTATCCGGCGCAACCTATTGCAGCGGACAAAAAATAGTAACCCTGCTGGCCCCGGGCGGTTTTGGGAGTTATACCTGGTACACGGGCGACCTTTCAAAGCAAATAGCCAGCACCCAGGCGCTAACCATCAGCCCGCCACCGCCCGATCAATCAAAATACGCCGTGGTGCTGATACCACAGAATGGGCTTGGATGTACAGATACCATTTATACTACGGTAACCCGCATAAATTCCGGGTTTACCTTTGCGGCAAAAGATACGATATTTGCCTGCGCGGGTGCAACTGTTGACCTAACCGCGTCATCTGTCACCGAAGGAAGTGATGCCAGCCTGATCTACAGTTATTATACCGATTCTATCGGCACGCAATATTTATATCAACCGCAAAAGATCACAGCAAGCGGCACCTATTATATTGAGGCCAAAAGCCCCGAAGGATGCTTAAATATTTTACCTGTACATGTAATTATTGGCAGCCCGCAAATAAACGTCACCAACCCGCCTGAGGTTTTATATCCTGCAACGGTTGATATATCTACCACCTTTGTGCATTATCCTGGCACAACTTACAGTTATTATACCGACTCTGCGTTGAGCACGCCGCTAATAAACTATCAGTATGTGGAGCGAAGCGGTAATTACTATATTAAAGCAACGAGTAATAGAACAGGCTGTTCTACAAAAGCGCCGGTGGCCGTTTTGATCGGGCCGCCACTACCGCCTTATGTTAAGGCTGTTAATACATTTACACCCAATGGCGATGGTATAAATGATTATTTTTCGATAAGCATAGTTGGCCTGGCCGAGTTTAAGTCGTTGAAGGTATATAACCGGTACGGACAGCTTGTATTTCAGACCAACTCGCCAACCATACAGTGGGATGGTAACCTGAATGGCAAGCAACTAACCCCCGGAACCTATTACTGGCTTTTTGAGGGTATTAACTCCTATTACGGCACTAAAGTGATACAGGGTGGACCGATAACCTTACTGCGATAAAATCTAAAACGAAAGTTAAAAGCAAAAAGAACCCGGCGGCTTCTCGCAAACCAACCGGGACACTCGCTATGAAAAAAAATTGTTATTAACGCAGGGTTATCGCTCTTACAAACTTTCCGCTGCTATCAAATTGCACATCGTAATTCGTGCTGTTCTCTGTAATAAATACCTCGTATCCTTTTATACTTCCTGACCAGCCCAATACAAAAGCACCATTGAATACATAACCCGGATAAGTAGTAGTAAGGTATGTAACTATGGTTGCAGACAGCTTATCCTGTGTCAGTAACCTTGGCGCAGGGCCTCCGGGAGGTAATATTTCTTTTCTGCTTAATACTTTACCGGCTTTGTCAATATCGGTAACATACATTCCATTATTACCGCTAATGAGCATATAAGTACTATCCGGTGTAATGGATGCATGCATTAAGGTATCTGATGGATAACTTTGTTTAAAAGTGTTTATAACAACCGATGGAATAGCTGATAAGGAAATGGTATCCCTCATTGGGCCATCCCTGTCGCCAAATGGTGCTCCGGGGCGCCATGGTTCGCCTCGCATCTGGTGGCCGTCCTGCTGTTCGAGTACTTTTTCAAATACGCCTGCTGCGGTAAATTTCAAACCAACGGGCTCTCCGTTATATTGTATTACCACAATGTAATCGGTAGTGGTTCCCACGCTGTCAACTACCTTAAAGGCCATTTTAGGTGTGTAGCCTGAATAGTTTGCAGTTAAATAAGCACCAATGGCCGAAGGAAGAGTGCTAAACGCCACGCTATCCCTTTTGCTGTGTTGCGAAAAACAGTTCACCAAATAAACAGTGTCTTTGCCGGTTGAATCTGTTGTATTAACAGCAACCGCAATGCTGTTTGAGCTTGATGGCTTTGTAACCGTTTTCTGCGTTGCGGTGCCCTGCAGTGCATCTTTCTTGCACGATGCATAAAGCATCATTAATACAGCGGCCGCAACTACTTGTAAGTAGGTTCTTGCTTTCATCTTTTGTTACTTTAAGGGGTTAATAATCTGATCCGTTGTTTAAAATTGATCTGATCCAAATTTATTCCAATGCCTGGCACAACTGGAATGTGTGTCGGTGAACGATACTTTTGAGTCGACAAACGGAATCCGGGGAGAGATTAGTTATCCCGCTATTAATGGTTTCAGAAATGGGGTGTATATTTTTGCGGAATTACCTGCTGGCCCTGTTCAAACCATCCGTACATGATTGATCACCAGGTTTGATAATGAGCGCTTTCTCAAAATAGGTTCTCGCGGTAGACTTTTGACCGTCCATCAGATAAGCCCAGGCCAGCATCTGGTTACCGTCGTAATCGTAAGGATAAAGTGTGGCTACTATCCTGAAACATTTTATGGCAGTAGCATACTGCTTGTGATTATAATAAATAACCCCTGCCCAATAATTGGCCTGTGTATTTTGCGGATCGATGCGGATAATATCAAGGTATTGCTGTAATACCTTATCCCAGCTTTGCAGAAAAGACAAGGGCTTTACATAACCAAATTTAGCTTCGATGGATGAAGGTTTGAGCGCAACGGCCTTAGCGTAATAACTTTGCGATGTAGGGTAATTTCTGTTGAGATAATGCAGCCAGCCAAGGCGGATATTAATCTCATAGCTGTCATCTGAATAATACGGCATAATGTCGTTTATCGCCGCTGCATAATTTTTATTGGCTTCATTAACATAGCTGTTATGAAATGCTTTTTGCAGCACTGCATTGCTTTGAGCCGATGCACCCAATATACTGCATGATAGCAGTAAAAGGCATATTACTTTTTTCAGAACATCCATGATACCCGGGCTGCTATTGAATTTTGATTATAATTGAATTTCTCCGCATTATCCTGCTTTCTTTCATAAGTATAATTAATATTTAACATTAAATGCGGGCTCAACTGAAAATATGCGGTCTCGGCTAATTTTAATTTTGTATCGTCAAATGTATTGTAAATATACAATCCGCCGGCCTCAACGTAATCGTTCAGGTTGCCAAATGTTGCCGATGTTTCCAGCCAAACATTCTGTGTTGCTTTAAAGCCTGCCGTTTCGCTAAAAATAGAGTTATCGGTTGTATTCCTGTTCAGATAGGACACGCCCGAAATAAAATACAGGTTGAGGTTACCCAATGGCTCAATCATTACCTGCCCGTTATATTGTTTAATTTGGTCTGCCATTAACCGTCCGGCATCCACATCGCCCTGTAAACTAAAATACGGTGCACTATAATTAACGCCGCCAACAAACAAATTACTATTATAGCTGGTGGTGAGGTATTGTGTATGCAGATAATGCCAACCGCCGGTGAGCGTAAAATGATCAAATAAAGCATAACTCAGCTTAAAAAAATTCTCTTTTTGCCGGTCGGCGTTCATTTGCCATTTACGGTTACTGTAACTGTAAATATCCTGACCAAAGTAAGAGACGGCATCAAAAACCTGTAACGGGCCGCCTATACGTCCTGACAGATCAAACTGTGTATAGGATGCATTGCCGCGGTACGTAGTGCCGGCTATTTTATAGCTGCTTTCCAGCCCGGCACTTACGAGCCCTGTGCGATTAGCATGAAGCAGCTTTAATGAGGCAGTATCGAGTTTGGCCAATTGCGCGCCTGCCAATGCCTCGTTGTTCTGGTATTTATAACACAGATACAGGTAGTAGCGGGCGGTTTGATTGTTGGCATCGCTTTGCAAAACCTTGTTATAATTTTCGGTTGCTGCCGCATAATTGCCCGTCATAAATTGCGCAAAACCTGCTTTAAGCCGCAGGCCGGTATAATCTATACCATGAGCAATATACACTTTGCTTTTTGCGATCACTTCCTGCCAGTTACCCGCATTAATAAGGGAATCGGTGATGATATCTGCACCGGCTCTTGTATAAGGTATTGTCTGCGCGTGGGCAAACAATGCAGAACAGCTTAACAAAATGATCAATATGTAGTTTTTATATCCCATTTTGCTTCCATTTTAAGTTTGCCTGAATTGAATGAAAAACGCGTTATCCCCTCCTCACCTATCCATAACCGAGCTTCTGAAACCTCTTTGTTTTTACCACCGGCGGACCGTGTTTGTTTGCTTTGCAGCAATATTTCACCCGGAGATGTAGCCACCATTGCCTCATACCGCATCGTTATAAAACTAAAAAAAGGCGAAACAAAATCGTTAAGCCATACAAGCGGGTCTTTAGCAAAATGCTGCAGCGGCAAAATGTCTGTAACCGGATAGTTGCTTCCATTAGCGAATGTAACTTTATAGGCCGCCCTATAAAACAGGTAGAGAAGGGATTGCTTGCTGCCATAATAACCGGTGAAATAAAATGCCGTTCCATTATTTACGAAATAGGCATAATCCCCGGTTTCTTTGCTGTGCAGGTAGCAGTCGTTCCAGCTATCAATGCCGGTTTCAAAGGTTTCTGCCCGGCCATCGGTTGCGGTTACTGCTATGGCAAAGCCCGGTTGGAAACTAAAAGCATCTTTAAGCAAATTGTTAATGATTACCGGACTGATTGTATCCCCTTCGACTGGTATGGCATAAGTTTTCAACTCTTTTTCGCTGCCAGTTTCTTTTACAAAACAGGCGAATGGATAACGCAATGTTTTTGAACCGATGCCCGGCGTCGTTTGCACCTGAAAATGCAAATGCGGCTCGGGCGAGCGGCCCGAACTGCCGCAAAATGCTATAATATCGCCCTGTTTTACGATATCACCCACTTTTACTTTTAAAGACCCTTTTTTGAGGTGCGATACCTTGGAGTATAAACCCGCCGAATGTTGTAAAACAATGCTGTTTCCCCAGTTCTCCTTTAAATTTACGCTGCCTATTTCGTTATCGTCTATTTTATCTATGGCACTTACCACTGTGCCATCGCCACAGGCCAGCACGGGTTTGCCAAAGCAGTAATAATCTTCCGGCTTGCTCCCTGCATTTTTATAGGTATGATGCTCATCATCTTCAATAACAAAGTCGAGCGCCTCGGCCCAGTCGCTTTTGTGGGTGATGCTGCCATTGTAGCCTTGCGAAACCTTCCAGCTACCCATAAACGGCAATTGGAGATTAAAGTAACGATAGTGCAGCAAGCGTTCTTTATTGTTCTGATATTGATACAAATTAGCCTCGGGCGAGTAAAATTGAAGCGGCGTAAGCGCCGTTTTTGATGCCATGCGCGATCTGAAGAAGTAGAGCAGCAATATGGTAGCGATGCAAAATGGCAGCGACAATACCGGCAGATCATACATACCCAATAATTTGGTAAAAGCAAGGATGAACAATATAACCAGCGGCACAATGGCCACCGCCCATAAGTAAGACCGAAAGGATGGTACGAGAAAAAAGCTGCCTACTGCAATAGCGGCGATGACCAGGTTACTGCCTAAATGGTAATAGCTCAACCCTTCGGGGAAAACGCCTGTAAAATGATTGAACAAACACGCCGTGGTAAACCCGATAACCGCTACTGTGAATGCTATACGCGAATGGATAAGCAGGCCGATAGCGATAAGCAACCCCACAATACAATTATTCTGAAAAAGCATAGCGCTCAGCGCCCGGAAAAACAGATCGATATACAAGGGCAAGCAATGCGTATTAAGGCTCATGGCGGTAATAAGCTCATACATTACCGAACTGCTGCGTTGCTCCAGCCCCAGCCTGAAAATGCTACCTGCCGCCGCAAGAACTAAGCAGAAACTGATAGTAAAAGGAAGTGAAAGCATTGGTAAGCCGCGTTTAATCAGCGGTACATACAGGCTCCGCGTAATAATTACACACACCAGGCAGCCAATAAGCAACCAGATAAAAAATGCGGAATTTATGTGATAAAAAGTACCAAACCCGATACCAAACAGCAGCGCATTAAAACTGAAAAGGCCTTTTTCAATATCTTGTTTATAATATCCGCTTAGGGATGCGCAGGCCAACGCTATAAACGTACAAGCCAGCCCCGAAGCACCTGCCTGTGGATTGAAAAAAGAAGTAGCCAGCAGTATAAAACCCAGCACTTTATTCTGCGAGAAAAACAAAATAGCATAGCTGTTGATGACAGCCCGGATTGTATATGCAACCTTATTTTTCAATGAGTTTAGATTTGATCGGTTCCGGATCCTGTTCCATTCCGTCTACATAGTCGAGCGTTTCGGGCTTACGGAGCAGTTGGATATCACCAGCTTCAGTAATAAGCACAACGGCAGGGCGATAGGTAATAAATTGCATCCACTGTGTCATGTTATAAGCACCAACCTTGTGTACTACCACATGGTCGCCAGGATCGAGCACCGGGAGGTTGATATTTTCGCGGATCACGTCAATATTCATACAAAGCGGACCATATAGTGTCATTGGCTCGGTATGCGTAGAAGATTCCTGCGCGGGTGTAACCTGGTGATCGTACCAAAAGGAGGTGAATAAGGTGTTCACTCCAAAGTCGAGCACCATACCGCGCCTGCCGTTGGCTATCCGTTTATTGGCGATCACTGTTCCCAGCAAATACCCCGCATCATCTATCAAAGCGCGGCCGCTTTCTAAAATGAGCAGCGGCAATTCATCCTTCTCAAATCCAAAATTGAGTATGGCAGTAGTGATGGCCTCTGCAAAATCATCAATAGATGGTATGGAATCCACACTTTGCAAATGAGCGCCTTTCAGTACATTAGTTGACGGGAACCCGCCGCCCATGTCAAGGTATTGAATTGGATTATTCAGCTCAGCAGCGCAGCGTTTAGCCAGTCCGCACATTTTGGCGGTGGCTTTGGCGTATGCGCTAACATCCAGCACATAAGTACCGATGTGGCAATGCAGCCCCACCAATTGCAAACTGCCGTTCTGTATAATCTTGCCGATGGCGTTCCAGGCCTCGCCATTTTCATAATTAAAGCCAAACCTGTCCCATTGGGGGTACAGGCCAGCATCCACATTAACGCGAATGGCTACTTTTGGCCTCGCGGTTGCTGATGCGGCCAGTTCCATCAGCATATACAATTCATCAAAATGATCGATATGGATGAGTGAATTGTTCTCTATAGCAACTAAAAGCTCCTCACGCTTTTTACCGGGTCCGTTGAAAATAATATGACTGCCATTAACGCCATTTTTCAGCGCCTTCTGGTACTCAAAGCCCGAAACCACTTCGGCCCAGCTGCCTTCCTCATGAAACACCCGGCAAACGGTGCTTAAATAGTTGGTTTTATAGCTCCATGCAAACTGCACTTTTGGATAACGTGTATTAAATGCCCGCAGCGCAGCGCGGTAATTATGACGGATACGCTTTTCGGATAATACAAACAATGGAGAGCCATATTTTTCGATCAGCGTTTTTACCGGTACGCGCTCAATAGCCGAAAAAGCCTGCGCGGTGTTATTACCCGCAAACTTATTAAGCATACCGGCGTTGAGCTTTTTGATGTACGGCCTCTCGTATTTTAACTTTTGCATTTGTACTGATCTTAACTTTCGCCGAAGGCGGAAAACTGCTGAAACCGGGCAATATCCACCACCTCATCCCACGAATGACGGATAAATAACTTCCCCGATCGGTAACCGTCAAACGGCGGCACTTCCTCACCCATTACCATCCTTACCAAAGCAGCAGGCTGATTCTGCCCGCTCGCTGCCGCCAGGTATATCCACGCCGGAAACCGGGGATTGATCTCGATAATGTACAGATCTCCTACGCTATCCTTTATTATCTCCAACTCGAAACCACCTTTCCATTGCAGCGCTGCAGCAAATTGCCCGGCAAGGCTTATCAGTTCCGTATCTTCAATAGTCACGCCTGCCCAGGCTTTGCCTTTATCGGTAATGTACAGTTTACGCATGGGCACGGCGCTTATTAAATTACCCTTGCCATCGCCTAAACCGGCCACATTTATTTCAGTGCCTTTTATATGTTGTTGCGCAATTACCGGTAGCCCCCAGCGATTGGCAATGTCATGAAATATCTTTCCGGCCTCATCTGTATTATCGGCCAAACGCGCTTCGTAATATTTACCCTTTATAAACAGGGGGTAACCCAATTTCTCACCCGCTTCCTCTATATCTTCTGCTTTGGCCAGGTTTATATATTCCGGCACTTTAAACCCATGCATTGAAGCAAACTCATGCAAACGGGTTTTATCCCTTGCCATCAATTGTTCGTTATCTGGCAAAAAGGTTTTTATACCCTCTGAAGCCAGCCGCGGGCTGATCTTTATAAAATTGCCCAGTTCCGCATCAAAATTGGGAATGACCATATCCAACCCCGTCATTCCGTTTATTTCGAGCAGGCGTTCCAGCAATGCCGTTGCACCTGCTGCGGGGTATGGAATATGATACGTTTTATCGATCAGTTTATCCATATAAATGCCCGGCTCCAACGCTTCGTAAGCCAGGCCGATCAACCGTATCCCATCGCCATAAGCATCCTTCAGGGCTCTTGCCACCGCAATGCCCGGACCAGGGTTATCGTGTGCATTAAGACCCGTTATGCCAATTGTTAATATGTGCGGCGCCTTCATTAACCTTCCAGTAAATTGGCTTCTTTCAGCTGCACCATCCAGTCGTCCCAGTCACGGTTAAGTTGCTCAGGTTTCACCTCATAACGCGCCAGTATAATAGCCTTTATTTCCTGCTCTGTTTTGCCGCTTTTCATCTCAGAAAGCATTTCAGCGGCAATGGCATTAGCCGAAAATGAATCGCCTGTGGCGGGATTAAAAATAAACCCGCTCTCGCTTGTCGCTATATTTTTCTTTAGTCCCATAACCTTGCAACACTTATAAATAAGCGATAAATATATAAGTTTTGAAGACTTTCTGCATTCGGTAAACCTTACTCATTTATTTATCGGGCATATTTATGTATTGTACCGGATATTAAACAAAAATCCGGCTAATACCGCACACATAGCTGTAATGTGTCGCTTAACGATTGAAATGTGTCGATGAAATGCCCGCTTTTTACTTAGACCACTTGCTGATCAGGTCGTTATAGCTGCTGCCAACGGGTAATTCAACATTTTCCAATTGCACCTTTTTATTGTGAATGGATTTGATATGGCTCAGCGCTACCACATAGCTGCGATGGATACGCATAAAATTATTCTGCGGCAATTTTTCCAATGCCTTTTTGAGGGGCATAAGAGTTAGTACAGGTTTAGGCTGATCGGTGAGGTATATTTTGATATAATCTTCCATGCTTTCAATATAAATTATCTTCTGCACGTCTATTTTTATCATTCTGTACTCTGAATAAACATACAGGCTTTCCTGTTGCTGCTGCTTTAACGCAGAACTGCGATAGGCATTAAAGTCTATGGCCTTATCCACCGCCTTTTTAAACCGCTCAAAATCTATAGGTTTCAGCAGGTAGTCGGTTGCTTCCAGTTCAAAGCCTTCAAAGGCGAATTTTTTATAAGCGGTGGTAAAAATGATCATGGGCCGGTTTTCCAGAGAACGGGCAAGCTCGAGCCCCGAAATATCGGGCATATTGATGTCAAGAAACAGCAGGTCGACCGCGTTGTGCTGCACATACTCCGAACCGGAAACCGCATCCTCAAAAGTCTTGAGCAATTTTAAGGCAGGCAGGCGTGAAATGTACTCGCTGATTAAACCCAGCGCAAGTGGTTCATCATCAATAGCTATACAGGTTAACTGGTTCATTTATTATACGGTCAATGTAAGGTCAACTTTAAATACGTCGTTTGAATCATCTATCAGCAGAATATGTTTTGCGGGATAGAGTAATTGCAACCGTTGTTTGGTATTAGCCACGCCTATGCCCGAGCGTTCGGTTATCCGGCGTGTAAAAATGCTGTTTTCTGAATGAAACACTACGCTTTTTTCACTTACCGTAATGTGTATCGCTATAGTGCTTTTTTCTTTTTTGCTGATGCCGTATTTAAAGGTATTTTCAATGAACGACATCATGATGAGCGGAGCGATGTACTGATTATTTACATTTCCGGTTATCCTAAAATCGAGCGTGGTTTGTTTGCCCAAACGAAGTTTTTGCAGATCGATGTAATCGCTGATGCACTTTAGCTCGTTTGAAAGTGGTACAAAATCCTGCATTACATCATCAGTAACATAACGCATAATATTAGAGAGCTTCATGATGCTTTCTGGCGTATGCGTACTGTTCATTACCGACAGCATGTAGATATTATTGAGCGTATTGAACAAAAAATGCGGGTTGATCTGTGCCTTTAAAAAGGATAATTCGGCATTTACTTTTTCCGATTCGGCTTTCATCATCCTTTGCTCGGTCAAATGCCACTGTTCTATAGACTTTACCGATAATGCCAGCGCCGTAATGATGCCAAACAATATCAAGCTCACCGCATCGGTTTGGTTAGAGTGATGCCAGAGCGGATTGACGGACGGGTGCGGAGCCGCAGGCTCCTGCATGCGTAAATCCTGGTTTGGCAATGGCCCAAAAGGCATGGCATCTGTATCCATACCCGGATTTTTGCCAAGCAACGCCTTTTGCAATGCCGCTACCGAATCGCGCCTGCTTTGGGCCAGCATTTGCGCCTGGAAACGCGGATTATTACCCAACAGCTTATCAAACGGCTGCAGAAAAAACACAGCACCCAGCAAAACAAGCACAATAATGCCATAAAAAACATATTTGCCCCTCAGGAAAAACTGCGGTACCAGGTACCATAAATTAAAGTAAAACAGCAGCAGGTAGGTGAGGCAGAACAGCCAGTAAAACGGCGACGAGAATAACACCCATGCACTACCCAGCTTATTGCCGCTGTTAAGAAACAGCAGCGGCAATAACAGGAATAAAAGCCAGCCGGTTAGGTGGATTACAAATGTGCTTAACTTAAACCTTGACATTCCTGCTGGCTTTATCCTTTTTATTTACAAAATGCCACATGACATTTATAGCAATGACTGATAAAGATAGTACGGAAATTGACAATTAAAGCAAAAGGTATCGACGAATATGCCGTTCATGCCGACAGAGGCTTTACTCGGTATTGGTTTGAGGCCTGCTGAAATCCATTACTTCAATAATGCTCGCTATTATTTCACTGCGATAATGTTTTACGCCGTTGTCGTCTTTTACCTGCCGGGTTTGTAATTTGCCCTGTACATATACCTGCATACCTTTTTCTATCACCACATCGGCCATTACCTCCTCCGGAACGCGCACCTGGTGCCATTCCTGATGATCAACAGACTTGCCGTTTTTCTTGAAGATCTCGTTGGTTACCAATGTAAAGGTGAGCGCCCTTTTCTGATCGAGTATATGCCAGCGGGGCTCTTTAATGACAGCGCCTAACAAAATAACCTTATTGACACATGAACTATTGTGCATAATCCCCCCACCAAACTGCAGTAATAAGAAATGCGGTAGTATCTACAGAAAGCGCAGTTGCAGGGGTATTAAGATGAAAAAAAACAGCGCGGGTTTTATTCGCTTTTAACATAGGATGAATGAGAATTAGTTTATAAAGCGAAACTACCTTTACCGATTTGCCGCACTTACGTATAAATACGATAAAGGCATTCCGTTAAATACGTATTGTTAATTTGAAATTAATAAAATTACTAAGCATCTAATCAATTTATAAGTTTATGACGTACTGCATAGCGTACAAGCGATGCAGTATTACGCGTTCCTGTTTTATCAATAAGGCTTTGGCGGTAGCCTTCTATCGTGCGTTTGCTTGTGAATAAGCTGTCGGCTATTTCCTGGTTGGTAAGGCCATTGGCAATCAGTTCAAGTATCTGCAGATCTTTTTGCGATAGTTCCATATCACTCTCCTGAATTACTTGATTGATATTGGGCAGATAGCCTATGCGGTCTAAAAACCGGAGTGACAGTTCTGACGAAATATATTTGCCATTCTCACGAACATGTTTTACAGCGAATATCAATTCATCAGCCGCAACACTTTTTAACAGATAGCCATGTGCACCTGCTTTAAAAGCTCTGATCACATTTTGCTCACGATCGAGCATGGTGAGTAATACAACCTTGGGTTTATGAGGTATGTGCTGTAATTGTTCGGTCAATTGCACGCCATCCATTTGTGGCATATTCATGTCGGCGAGCAGAATATCAGCTTTAACGCCGTTCTTAATCAGATCGAGCGCGGCTCTTCCATCAACCGCTTCAGCAACAACTTTTAGTTCATTATCCCGGTCTAACAAATTGCGGATACCGTTACGTACAATATTGTGGTCTTCGGCCAGTATTATCCTGATCTTTCCGTTGGCTTCATCCATAGTAAGAAATTAGAGCTGTGGGTTGTTTAATTACAACAAAATTAATTTATAGCCAATTAATTTTCATGCTTTTAACCTATTTATTTAAATGAATTGAAATTTTATATTTTTGCGGATAAGTATTGCCCATCCCATATCTGTTTTTGCCTCAATTGTCACAACGGCATTTCCGGTCTTGCTTAAAATTGTTTTGCCTGCGAAAAAAGTTGTGTACAGCACTTGAATAATTTAACGCTTATAAATTTTGTGTACTACGCAATGCGTGTATATGCTGTTTGCTTTTTACACAGAAATGAAGGGAAAGAACGTGAGCCATCTATCAACCAAAAAAGAAGAAGTAAAAAAGGATAAGGAAACTTCGCAGCACAAACTTTTTAAAGCAACGCTTGATGCACAGGAAAAAGAAAGGAAACGTATAGCCGAAAGCCTGCACAATGGCCTGGGGCAGCTACTATACGGCGTAAAACTTACTTTAAACGATCTGCATCTGAAGCCAAACGATATATGGCTGGAGGAGCATCAGCAAATACTTCAGGAAACTGAGAAGTTACTTAACGAAGCAATAAACGAGGCGCGGCGAATGTCGCATGAACTCATTCCGTCCGTATTGGAAGACTTCGGACTTAAAACTGCCATTGAGGATATATGCCGTCAATTTAAGCACGTACTTCATATTACCTGTAACTTTACAGACCTGCCAGCCAGGATGGATCAATACACCGAGATCGCCCTGTACCGAATAATACAGGAACTGGTAACCAACGTTATTAAGCATGCCGCGGCCACCCAAGCCTCAATTTACATTGACGTTAGCACGAACATCAACGTAATTGTAAAAGACAATGGTAAAGGCTTTACCACCCAAACCGGCAACAAACACGGCGGCATTGGTCTTAAAACCATACAGAGCAACGTAAAAATGCTCAATGGCAAATTACTGATCACCTCTGCGCCCGGCGAGGGGACCACTATCAATATCACTATCCCGAATAAACTCGCCGGAATGTAATTTATTTTATATAGTTACGACGTTTTTAGAAATGCCGTTAAGTACCAACAGGCCCTCTTCTTCGTCGAAAACGATCACTGATTTAACTGTTATCATTGTAAAGTTTTTTATTCCTTAATGCTCACAGGGAAACAAAAGCGTTCCCTTTTTCAGGGCACAAACTTACAAAAACTATACCGGGCACTACTAAATCGTTAATCTGATTTCTCCACAAGTGGGCAAAGACTATTCGATAGCGATCTTTTACGGCAGGTTCCATCCTAAAAAACACGCTCATCTCAAACCATTTATTGGTTGTATAGTTTATCAACAGTATGAATACTAACCGACTCTCAAAAACAATTGAATCCGCGTTGAACTCGCAAATGACCAACGAGGCACATAACGCGCAGATATATCTTGCTTACGCATCATGGGCGGATAATAAGGGATATGATGGCATTGCCAATTTCCTGTTCAGGCATGCCAACGAGGAGCGCAACCACATGATGAAATTTCTGGAGTATATTCTGAAACGTGGTGGCAAAGTGGTGGTCAGCGCCATCCCGTCGCCGGGCGATGACCCGGTAAACATGCAGGATTGCTTTGAAAAAGTGTTTAACTACGAGGTTGAAAACACCAGCAAAATTTACAACCTGGTAGATATGAGTCTGGCCGAAAAAGACTGGGCCACATGGAATTTTCTGCAATGGTTTGTGAAAGAACAAACTGAAGAGGAAACGCTGGCGCTTGAACTGCTGGACAAGATAAAAATTGCCGGCGGCGCAACCGCAAAGGATGATGCCCTGTTCTCGCTTAACCAGGAACTATTGAACAAACCTGACGATGCTACGCTTGCACAGGATGTTACGGTAGAAAAACCATAGTATTTGCCATAAACGACAAAATGCGCAACTATCAGATGATAGCTGCGCATTTATTTTTATGAAATTTACTGATTTGCGAAGGTGCCTTATTCGCCTGATGGGGTGGTGTCTTCCTTTTCAACGGTGATGGTACATTCACTTACCAGCGCGGCAATAGCGCCAATGGCTGCGAATACCGGCAATAATAACGCGCCAACTACACCAACGGTAAGTGGGAAATGTGCAATTTCTTTTCCGTTTTTATCAGAGATGATGATGCGGCGTACATTACCCTCGTTAATGATCTCTTTTACCTTATTCAGAAGGTCTGTGCCGTTTATTTTAAATGATTCCCTTGTCATGATCGATTGATTTTATACATCAAATTTACTGCATTACATTATCAATGTCTTATCATTTTCGGTGTAAACCATTGTTTTAGCGGTGAAAGGTATAAGCTGCCCGGCAATGGCAGATATTACTACTTCACCGTGTAATGATACACGTGCCTGCCAGGATTTCCTCTTGCGTCCATCCCTTCAACTACAATACGATAAATGCCCGGATCAGCAGAATTGAAGAAAGCAAAATTTGCATTGCCATTGCTGTCTGTGGTAAGTTCTGGTTGCCAGTATATAGTTGTGCGCTGATCCACGTATGTACTTATTGCCGTTTTCACATCATATTTAGGTGAATAAAATGTGCGCGCTTTTTGAAAGCCATGAAACGTATAGTATATTGAGCCATCTGTATTTACAACGGTAGACTCACCGCCACGTTTGGTAGTGATAACAATAGCGCCTGCAGATGCATCTGAGCCATAAACTGATAAATAGCTTGTGCTTAACAACACTTCAATACTATAAATATCGCTTGCTGCCAGATTACTCAGCATATCGCTTGCGCCACCAATTCCACCACCTTCGGTTTGGCCCGAAACTAATCCATCTATTATAAATACCATTGGCTGGCGTCTGCCGGTTAATATTTCAACATGCGTCCGTTCATTGTAAAAGATCCCATTTTCAGTATATACGCCATGTAATAAAGCTTTTAAGCATTCGCGTATATCAGGGCATCCCACCAGCTGATTACCCATAATTACCTGATCGGCGTTACCAGCGCCATTCAGATTATCTGAGTGTGTAAGTTCGGGTCTGAAATTTTGTTTCGCTTTCCGGCTGATATTTACCTGCTTAAGTAATATACCGGTTTTTATTGACCCGCTTTGCTCATAACGTTTTTCCATGGCCGCTGCCATCTCAGGTGTTATCGGCGCCATACTGGTATCCGGATCATTTAGTTTAAACGCTGCGGGTATATCTTTGCTGATCTCGATGCTTACCTTATCATTGTTATTTTTTGTGTGCCCATGCAATACCAGCTTGGCGGTATCTGTTAAATACAGTCCGGTAAATTTAAAATTGCCATTGCTGTCTGTCGTAGTATCCTTCGCCAGCGCATGTTTTGTTGACAGCAGTGTTACAGTACCCCCTGCAACCGGTTTTCCACTCATGGTTTTTAACGTCCCGGATAACGACAGCGAAGTTTCGGCAGGATAATTTATCACCGGGCTATTATCATTTAGCACTTGTTTCCATTCAAACCTGCTATAGCCTTGCGTAAGCATCAGTATATCGAGGGCACTTAATACCTCCGGTGTAGGGTTATTAAAATAATAATTTGGCTGCTCCACATAACCTTTCAATGCTGATGTAAGAAGCATATCGGTTAAAATGGTATGTTCATTATTAGCATCGACCGGCAATTTATTTTCATCGGTAACAGACACAGAAAAATGCCCTATTGTTGGCGAATTATCATCGTCCAGCACATTTAATTTCACCAACACCTTATCTTTTGTAGCATAGGCAGCTTTATCGGTATTTACTTTAAGTTTTAACTCATCAAAATTCTGAACAAATACAAGTCGTTCACATAAAGGCTCTCCATCTGGTGCAAACAATGTTAGCCGTGTAATGCCGCTGTGTAATTCGCGCTTATAAATACTGAGACCGACTTCTGGATTATCGAGCTTACAGATCAGGCTCATAGCCTTACCGTTTGAATAAACGACCAGGGTATAATCTTTCTTTTTGTTGGCGCGCAGGTATTGCGGATCGGATAATATTTTTATATTGATAATTTGCGCAGAATCGTTATTCACAGACATTGCGATGCCTTTTTCCTGCAGGGCAGGCAGGTTTACTAAATCTTGTACACCATTAGCATAAGTTATATTGGCTCTATAGGTTTTTCCAGGTTCGCCGGTAAGGTAAAAATAGCCCATTCCCTTATGCACCGATGAAAACGAACCAACCTTATTACCTCCGTTATCAATCACATAGCCCTTTATTTCCACCCCAAAACCATTCGGACTCAATGCCTTAAAAGCGATCTTTGTGCGTATGCCGGCAACCCAGTTACCGCCCTCAGGAAAGAATTGAACATCTGGTTTCGCCGATGCCAATTGTGTTGAAGAAGCATTCTTCGCGTTGCCTTTTATCCGGGCTACAGCCGCTATAGGTATCACTTTGTTAAAAAAGTCTTGTTGCCCTGTATTGCGCATCCACTCTGTATAGGCCCGCACCTGGTAATTTCCCCCTGAAAGTGAATCGGGCAGCACAAAATCGCCCCAGGCAAGACCATCGACGATACCTAATGCTATGGATTTATTGATCTGTCCTTTACCATCGATCAGATCGACATGGAGTATACTGCTCTGTGTTGATGGCTGATGGTCATCACCCGTTGTAATATATGCTTTGAAAAACATGGTATCACCTGCGGCATAGTATGGCCTGTCAAAATGCAGGTAGGCTTTTTCTGTAACGTGGTTGGCGTTGTAATCATTAAGTTTTGCAATGACGTTTTTGCTTACAGTACTATCAACCGGTTCGGTGATCACATTTTCCATTTCCATTGGCGAATAGTCAACCGGTAACAGGTCTCCTGTTCGCTGATTAGCCCATACCCCCATATAGCTTACATCATAAGGATCGGTTAACGTACCATAACGATCAATAAAAGCAAACGGGGAGTTAAAATCGATGAGCGTGCATTCCGTATTTTTAGGATTAACCAGGTGCTGTAATTTTATATTAGGATCAAAATGCTTGTTCTCATTATAGGTTACAAACAATTTATCAAAGTCGCATCCAAATGCAAAAAGATTAGGTTGATTGGTTGGCCTTAACAGATCTGCCTGTTCTAATGGATAAGACCTTAGTTCTTTAAAAATTTTAG
>JBQCIS010000253.1:0-11673 GCA_051953515.1 Mucilaginibacter sp. | reverse complement strand
CATCCATCGGATATTTGCCGTTATTAAAAAACAAATACCTTATCAAAATCATTTGCTTTTATCATAGAAATCAGCATGACAGCCGCACACTTAAGCAACCATATATATCAAACGCTGCAAAAGCGGGCAAAGGCCTGACGGAAAACCGGGCCGGGAGTATGGCCTGCGGGCAGAAGGTTTTTTCCGGCTTGATCTTTTGGTTACTTTTGGATCAAGCCAAAAGTAACAGCCTCAGCGGCAATTGAGCGGTGAAAGCAATAGGTAACCAACTATGTATGCGGGCAAAGGCCTTTACGCTTATGCTTCGAGTGCCTCAGCATGACAACCCACGTTTATTACTGTAAACGCAGAGATGGCTTCCCTTCGACAAGTTCAGGGCAAGCTCTCTCATCATGACGGAATAATCCTTTACACCAATTTCTTCACCCTCGATTCCGGCGTTAACTTCATGCCATCCACATCTGATATCAGGTTTAATCCCGGTTTCTTGCCGGGTTCAAGCGAGCCTTTTTCTTCATCTATTCCTAAAAACTTTGCGCCGTTCAATGTTCCCCATGTCAGCAGTTTTTCCGTATCAATAGACGGATATTTTTCCTGGATGGTTTTCATCTCATGCAGAATGCACAGTTTAGTATTGGATGCAAGGCTGTCTGTACCGAGTGTAATATTAAAGCCCTGATCAATAAACAAATTGATTTTAGGCAGGTGGTTTTCAATATATAAGTTGGCGTTGGGGCAAAAGCACCAGTTTACTTTTTTATCAAAGCGTTTCAGAAAATAAATATCCTTCAGATTGGTGCAGGTGTTATGTACCAGCAATATATCCTGTCTGCTGGTAAGCAATGGCAATATGGATTGTAACGAATTACGCGCCTGTGGTTTAAAGTGGCTGGTATCTGTACCGAAATATTCGTACAAATCGTTAAATTTACCGAGTTTATAGCGGAAGAATTTATTCTCATCCTCACACTCCTGATTATGGATACTCAAAAGGTTCTGCACGCCCGAATCGCAATATTTTTTAATCAGCCTGAAAAGTTCTTTTGAAGTTGAATATGATGCATGGGCCGTTATGGAACTGGGATGTGGCTTAAACTCCTGCAGCAAATCCATGCCTTTATCAAATATTTCTTCGGCATGTTGGGGTAAAAAGCCCAGTATCTCTACAAAAGTATGGTAGTATAATTTCCTCTTTGCTTTTACCGGAATAGTAATACCATTGTTTGATATATCGCCAACGGCTACAATACCGTTTTCAATCATATCATGCTCGGCTTTTTCGGCAGCTTCGGTTACAGCCATATTATCGGCGCCGCGCACCTTTAGTATCGACTTGATAAATTCTACCAGGCCGGTATGCTGCTCAACTTTACCTTTCAGATGCGATAGTTCGAGATGGCAATGGGTATTAATAAACCCCGGGCAAATAATACCGCTATGGGTTTCCGGGACAGGATAATTGTGAGTGACGTGATTTTCCGTGTCGGTTACGGCTATTATTCTGCCCTCACCATCAACTGTTACAATTCCGTTTTTTATTGGATCGGCATTAATAGGAACGACGTAATCGGCTTTAAAACTTTTCATTAACGTGAATAACTAAGCATCTTCATGAACCCTTTTTTCAAAAACCGCACCAATCTATCAAGAATCTACAATTAACTTTAAGTTATTGTTTTTTAATCTGACAAAAAGAATACTTCCCGAAAAAAGTTACTAAATTTTATTTGAGTACCTTTGCAATGTGAACACAAAGAAAGAAAAAATTGATATAAGAAGCCTGAGCTTGTCTGCTTTACAAGAGCACTTTACCCAAATGGGCGAAAAGGGCTTTCGCGCTAAGCAGGTTTACGAGTGGCTCTGGAAAAAATCATGTTTTTCTTTCGGCGAGATGAGCAACATTTCAAAAGAACTTCGCACTACACTGGAAGAAAATTTTATTATCAACAACGTTAAAATTAATAATTCCCAGTTTAGTGCTGATAAAACTATAAAAAATTCTTTTATTTTACATGACAACCATCTAATTGAGGGTGTTTTGATCCCAACACCCGACCGTATGACGGCCTGTGTATCCTCGCAGGTAGGTTGCAGCCTTACCTGTAAGTTTTGCGCTACGGGCTACATGGAACGTAAAAGAAATCTTAATCCCGACGAGATTTACGACCAGGTGGTACTCATCCACCAGCAGGCTATGGAAAATTACGGGCAACCGTTGAGCAATATTGTCTACATGGGCATGGGCGAACCGCTGCTCAATTATAAAAATGTGCTCGAATCCATTGAGAAGATCACCGGCGAGGAAGGCCTCAACATGGCGGCTAAGCGCATTACTGTGAGTACAGCCGGTATAGCCAAAATGATAAAAAAGTTAGGCGATGATAATGTGAAATTCAATCTGGCGCTGAGCCTGCATGCGGCTAACGATCAGAAGCGTAATACCATAATGCCTATCAACGAGCAAAACTCGCTAAAAGCACTTGCCGAAGCGCTTAAATACTATTATGCTAAAACTAAAAACCCGGTAACGTATGAATACATTGTATTCGACGGGTTTAACGATACCCTGCAGGATGCTGCCGAACTGGCCCGTTTTTGCAAACACCTGCCCTGTAAGGTAAATATCATTGAATACAACCCCATTGCTTTTGCCAGCTTCATTAACGCCGGTGAAGACCGCATAGAAGCCTTTGCCGAATACCTGCGCAAACAGGGTGTAACTACCAATATACGCCGCAGCCGTGGTAAGGATATCGATGCTGCATGCGGTCAGTTGGCCATTAAGGATAAGGCTGCAGCACAGGAATAGTTTTAGTTGCAGTGGCAGAAGCAGTTGGCAGTTTATTGCGTTACCTGCACAAATCTTTCCGTTTCCGCAAATTCTCTTACATTTGGCTATGGCCATAGATGAAAGCTTTGCAATACGATTACCCCAGTTTGAGGGGCCTTTCGACCTGCTGCTTTTTTTTATTGAGCGGGATGAGCTGGATATTCATGATATCCCCATCGCCAAAATAACCGACGATTTCCTGGAATACATTCACCACATGGTGAGCCTGGATATGGAAATTGCCAGCGAGTTTATCTTCGTGGCGGCCACGCTGATGCGCATTAAAGCCAAAATGCTGCTGCCCCGCTATGAAACCGACGCGGAAGGCAACGAAATAGACCATAAGGAAGAGCTGATTCGCAAACTGGTTGAATACAAGAAAATAAAAGTATTATGCGAGGAGCTTCGCCCTTACGAAGATGAACGCTTTAAACAGGAAAAACGCGGCAACATTACCTACAACCTGGAAAACGTTGAAAAGGTTGCCATCCCCGGCGAAGAATTACAAGATATCAGCCTGTACCGGCTCATGATGGTATACGAGCGCATGATGCGTAATTATGAGTCGCGCGCCAAACAGGTAACACATACTGTTGTACAGTACCCTTACAGCATTGAGCAGCAAAAGGAAGCCATTAAGCAGTTGCTAAAAATTAACCAGATGCTTGATTTCAAGGCCATCGCTGCCAATAGCGAAAACAAGGTGCATTTCGTTTATAACTTCCTGGCCGTACTGGAAATGTTGCAGCAGGAGTTGGTTGATATCCAAATCGGACTGGGCTTTAATAACTTTTGGGTATTGCCTAAGTAAGTTTGGCAAAAGCGATTACAAATAATGATAAAAGCTACCTCGCTATCAGCAAACCGAACTGGCAATGCATTTTGTTCAAAACAGGCAAGGTTAATGGGGCTTAGAACAGTTGTTCTTTTTGTTGTTTTGTTGATATTTATTTCGGGCAATATACACGAAGGTCTTACTGTAACCGGTCTCATCGTTTTTATTTTAGGAACAATACTATATGCGTTCCTGTTTATATACTTGCCCTATTCGTCAAGAAGAAAATTTATTAATCATACCATTAAAAATCTGTCCATTAAAAATGGTATCGTTTCGATTGAAACATGCAGATGGCTGATCAACAAACCAAAATTCTATTCTTTTTCATTTGATGATATTACAATTGGAGAATCGGAATACCCGTATCTGAATAACCAAATAGTAATTGCAATTAACGCGGCGACCATCAACCCTCAAAGCCTTTACATGGTAAGAGAATTTTTCACCAATATAAAGCTGTTTGAAGATACAATAACTGATAAGATAGATGATTATCTTAAAAAGAGAGGATTCGAAAAAACAGTTGCCGGTATAGATATCAAAGAAACTAACGCGGGCGAAATTTCGATGGGCGGGCCTTGGGCATCAAAGCTTTATATAGAAAATCATATTGAGAATGACTTTGTTATTGAAGACGTGGTAACAGATAATTATTTATTCGATAAGAAAGCAAGAAGATTCTACTTTGTAAGAGCTCATTTTATAGAAGGATGGTATTTTAAGATCGGTTATTATACTATAAAAGACTATCATGCTTACGAATTCAACCGTCAATTTAAAGCTGTTTACCTGAAAGAGCTTGTCGGAACCAACAAAATAGGCATTAGCTTTACCATGCAACCAGAACACGAAGGCTACGACGAACTTTTTGATACGGAACAGGAAGCTGTAAACTTAATTAATAGCTAATCCACGCCCGCATACCTCACCCCTAATCTTTCCCGTACTGTATCCATCGTATCGCTTAACAGCAAACTAAAATCATGGCTCATTACCGGGCTTTCCGTTACACCCCGTTCCAGGCAGCGCATTACCTCACGTATCTGGTACTCAAAGCCGTTGGTTACCGGTTCAAAGGTGAAGGTTTGCTTTTCTTCGCCCATGCGGTGTAAGGTAAACGTATTGTTTTTGTACCAGGCGGTTGGAATGGTAATAGTACCTTCAGTACCTGCTATCTCGGCAGTGAGTGAAGTAAACGAATCGACGGTTGAGAATGCCGAAGCCATTGCGCCGTTATCATATTGCAATATAGCAAGACAGGTTTCATCGGCACCGGTCGGGGCCAGTTTGCCCGTGGCAGTTATATGGTCGGGCTTGCCTAAAACAGCCAGGCAGAAAGCTATTGGATAAACACCAATATCCAGCACCGAGCCGCCGCCAAGCGCCATATTAAACAGTCGGCTTTTTGGATCGAACGGCGTATAAAAGCCAAAATCCCCCTTAACATATTTTACATCACCGATCTTTCCTTCTTTTGTCAGTTCGAGCACCTTTTCTATAGCGGGTAAAAAGCGTGTCCACATGGCTTCCATCAAAAAGGTATGGTTTTGGCGGGATGCGCTTACCATTTGCTGGGCCTGTTTACGATTAAGCGCCATAGGCTTTTCGCAAAGTACAGGCTTGCTTTGATTGAGGCATAGCAACGCATTTTCTGAATGAAACGCATGCGGTGTGGCTATGTAGATGGCATCAATATCCGGGTCGGCGGCAAGTTGTTCGTAGTTGTCGTACCATCTGGCGGCACCATGCTTTTCGGCGAACTCGCGCGAGCGGCCGGCATCGCGTGAGGCTACAGCCTGTAGCACTGCATTGCCGGCAAGGGGAATAGCGTCAGCAAATTTTTTGGCGATCTTGCCGGGGCCGATAATGCCCCAGCGGCAGGGATTGGTATGGGTGAACTTTTGCATGGTGTAAAGATAGATTACCGAACTATTCAATAACTAATTCAGCTTAGCGAATATTAATACAATTGTCGCTAATTCTTTCCTGTGCGTAATAAGCCCCTAATTTTTCTGCCGTGTGCCAATCTTCGCAGGCGCCTTTTTTGTCATTTATATTAAACTTTGAATTGCCTCTATTAAAATGTGCCATTGCATTCTGCGGCGCCAGCTTTATAGCCGTTGTATAATCTTCAATCGCACTTAAATATTCTCCTGCTTCATCCTTATTTGCCGCCCTGTTAATTATTGCATCTATAAAATCCGGGGCTAATTCAATTGCCTTATCGTAATCTGTCCTTGCCAACTTCCAGGTGTATAATTCATCTCTAACAACCGCTCTCGAAAACCATGTATTTGGGTCACCTTCGTAAATTTTAATGGCGGTAGAAAGATGAATAAAAGTCATACCTAAATTCTTTTTACCGTATGCTTCCATTGCTAAGTCAAAATAACGGTCGTAAAGCGTCATTTCCATATCAGGAAAGGCTTGTTTATCAGGATTGCCAACGGCGCCATAACCATCTAATTTACAATCAAATTCATACCCTTTACAATAGAGGTCAAGCGCCCAGTACATCAAATTATTTTCATCCACCGGAAATTCAGTACTATCACCTGTCAATTCATAATAGTCAGTATGTTTTATTATGCTCTTGATCAGGTAATTGTAATCCTCTGATAAGATTTTACCAAGTGATTGAAGCTTTTGTTCGGTATCTGAAATAAAAACAAAATCATATAACGCCAGCGAATAATCTCTCATCCCGCTTTTTTGTCGTTGCTCATAAACGCTTACAGCGGACTCCATTTCTTTTCCAAAATTTTTATTGAAGTCAGATTGAGTGAAAAAGCTGTTTTGCATAAGGTTAAGATTTACATAAAAACGATATTGAGGATAATGTAGTATGGGGCGTGCTAATATAATATTTCAATATTAACCTGATTCGCTTTTTTAAATTTCTGTCAACAACAAATGCCTATCTTTCCGCCGATGTATGATATCTGTTGCATAGGGCACATCACATCTGATAAAGTGGTGACCAGCCGTTCGGTGGTGTATATGCCGGGCGGTACAGCGTATTATTTCTCTTGCGCAATAAGCAGGCTTGATGTAAACTACCTGCTGCTTACCGCGTTGGGCGAAAAGGAACTGCATTATGCGGAAGCCTTAAGAAATAAAGGCATAGGGATACAGGTACAGCCCAGCACCCAAACGGTATTCTTTGAAAATATTTATGGCGATGACCCCGATCAGCGCACACAGAACGTGCTCGAGGTTGCCGACCCGTTTCAAAAGGAATATTTACAAAATATCGATGCCCGGATGTTTCATTTGGGACCTTTACTGGCAGATGATTTACCGGCCGAGGTGGTAAAAAACCTGGCAGGCAAAGGCGTTCTCAGTCTGGATGTACAGGGTTATTTGCGTAAAGTTGTCCACCAGAAGGTTTATGCTGCAGAATGGGCCGACAAAGCGCAGGTTTTACCTTATATCAATATCCTGAAAGCCGACGTTGCCGAATTGAATGCACTGACAGGTATTGATGATGTATATAAGGGCGTAAAAGCATTGGCAAACTACGGCATCGGTGAAATCATTATCACCAACGCCAGTAAAGGGTCGATGATCTGGCACGAGGACAATTTTTATAATATCCCTGCTTATATGCCGGATGTGGTTGTTGATACTACCGGCTGCGGCGATACCTATATGGCCGGGTACCTGTATAAACGGGCTAAAGGCGTGGGCGTGGAAGAAGCAGGGCATTTCGCCGCGGCTATGTCGGGATTAAAAACGGCGGTACCGGGTGCTTTTGAAGGGTCGGAGGATGAAGTACAGGAATTTAGAGCCAGAACCGGGATTTAACGGATTAAAAAGGTTTTCAGCATATAGTTTGTACGCTGGCGCGAGCTTTCAGCTCGTGATATAGCATGGTTCAGTTTTCTGTTGAACTATTCGCATTAGGTCCGAAGGACTCAGGAGTGGCACGCACTGCGCAGTATGAGCGGAAAGCCCGGGCCGAAGACGACGCCCTTACAATTCAAATTTCTTCTCACCTATCAACTACCTAAGATAACAAACCTGCCAACCTCATTGAAACACAACAACAAACCGCAAAAATCTCACATCCAGCGTCTCATATCTCAAATCAAAAAAGTACCTTTGCGGTCTCAAATTAAGCCATGAAAAGAGACAAAATAATATTTAACTTACTCGAAGAAGAGCAGGACCGTCAGGAAGAAGGTCTTGAGCTCATTGCATCTGAAAATTTTGTTAGCCGCCAGGTAATGGAAGCCGCAGGCTCTGTTGCTACCAATAAATATGCCGAAGGCCTGCCAGGGAAACGCTATTATGGCGGTTGCCAGATAGTTGATGAGATTGAAACCATCGCTATTGAACGTGCAAAACAGCTTTTCAATGCCGAGTGGGTAAATGTGCAGCCGCATTCGGGCGCGCAAGCCAATGCAGCGGTAATGCTGGCCTGCCTGCAGCCAGGTGATAAGATATTAGGGTTCGACCTTTCGCATGGTGGCCACCTTACACATGGTTCAGGTGTAAATTTCTCAGGTAAATTATACCAGCCGCATTTTTATGGGGTGAAAAAAGAAACCGGCTATGTTGACTATGAGCAGCTGAAAGCCGTTGCATTGAAAGAAAAACCCAAAATGATCATCTGCGGTGCTTCGGCCTACTCGCGCGACTGGGATTATGCCTTTATTCGCAGCGTTGCCGACGAGATCGGCGCTATCGTGCTGGCGGATATTTCGCACCCTGCAGGCTTGATTGCGCGCGGTTTGCTTACCGATCCGCTTCCGCATTGCCACATTGTTACCACTACCACACATAAAACCCTTCGCGGTCCGCGCGGCGGCATGATCATGCTGGGCAAGGATTTTGAAAACCCATGGGGCCTGAAAACTCCAAAGGGCGAAGTACGCATGATGTCGAACCTGCTGGATATGGCTGTTTTCCCTGGTACACAGGGCGGCCCGCTGGAGCACATCATTGCTGCTAAAGCAGTTGCTTACGGCGAAGCTTTGAGCGACGAGTATATGAAATACATCGTTCAGGTAAAGCTAAACGCCGCTGCTATGGCAAAAGCGTTCCTGGCAAAAGGTTATGAGATCATTTCAGGCGGTACAGATAACCACCTGATGCTGATAGACCTGCGCAATAAAAACATTAACGGCAAAGCTGCTGAGAACGCTTTAGGCGTTGCCGATATTACCGTGAACAAAAACATGGTGCCGTTTGATGATAAATCGCCATTTATTACTTCAGGTATAAGGGTGGGTACCGCTGCTGTTACTACACGCGGCATGAAAGAAAAACAGATGGAAGAGATTGTAGACCTGATAGATGCGGTAATAAATGATCACGAAAACGAACCTTCTTTAAAGAAGATACGTAAAAAAGTCCATAAGTTAACGGAAGACTTTCCGTTATATAAGGACTGAATAATTATTAATTGTGATTGAGCAACATTCTCTTTTAACGGATGAGGGGCGTATTAATGCGCTTAAATCATATAATGTAATTGATACATTCCCTGAAAAAGAGTTTGATGCCATTGCACGCCTTGCATCCTACATTTGTGAGGTTCCGATCGCCCAGATCAATTTTATTGATTCTGGGCGATTGTGGTTTAAGTCGGCTGTAGGGATGGATGTTGCCGGCACGGAAATGCCGGTAGGGGAAACCTTCTGCAAATATACCATTGCAACCGAGGGAGACATACTGGAAATAAGCGATACAACCGAATCAGAACCATACCGCTCAAGCCTGCATGTAACAGGCGATTTTCACCTTCGCTTTTATGCAGGCGCTCCTTTGATAGATCCCGATGGCTATCGCCTGGGTACGCTTTGCGTAGTAGACCAAAAGCCCAAAAAACTAAGTGAGGAACAAAAGGATGCCCTCCGCACCCTGGCACGCGAGGTAATGTCTAACCTTGTTTTGCGCAAGCAAAAAAGGGAGCTGGAGGCCTCACTGGAAATTCATAAGGATTTTTATACCCTGTTTAATACATCAGGAGAGATACACTTTATTGCCGATGCCGATTCAAAGATAGAACTGATCAATGAATCAGTATTCACCATATTAGGTTACAAGCCAGAGCAGGCTATCGGTCACTCATTATGGGAGTTTGTAGTTGGTAACAACCGCGAGCAGTTTGCCCACCTGATTGATTCTACCCGTGAAAGCAATCAATCATTTGAGTTGGAAACCCAGGCTGTTGCTGCCGATGGTACCATGAGATGGATAAGCTGGAACGCGATCAACAAAAACGGTAAATGGTATGCAAGTGGCCGCGATAATACCGAAAAGAGGCGTATAATAGCCGAATTAGAATTACTATCGCTCGTAGCCAGTAAGATTCATAACGGCGTAGTGATCAGCAATGCCCATGACGAGGTAATGTGGGTAAACAAGGGTTTTGAACAGATTACAGGTTACACATTGGATGACCTGTTGAACAAACAACTGCGCCCGGTTATAGAGGCCACGCCAAGCTTTTTGGATAAGGAGAATTATGAGTGGGCGATAAAAAATCAACAATCATACGAAGCTGACCTGCAGGCGCATCGTAAAGATGGTAAAGCTATCTGGCTGTCTGTTATTAACTCTGTGCTCCGCGATGCCAATGGCAATATCGACAAGTACATACGTATTGTTGTTGATATAACGGCCCGCAAAAATACCGAAAAAGACCTCGAAATACTTTCGTTTGCCGCCCGTAAATCACCAAGTGGCACCATTATACGCGATAAGGACGGCAAGATTGTATGGATGAACGAAGCATCTGAGCGTATTCTGGGATATTCGCTGAATGAAATGAAAGGCAAAGCCTTTGGCGATCTGCTGTTGGGTGAAGAGACTGATCTTGTGGCGCATGCAGCAGCGGTAGAGAAGGTAAAGCAGAAACAACCATACGAGGTTGAACTAAAAGTTTACAAAAAAGACCATACCCCGATATGGGCTTTTTTTGCCAACAGCCCGTTATTGAACGAATTAGGCGAAGTTGAGCGCCAGATAACCGTTGTAGTAGATGTTTCGGCACGTAAAAGGGCCGAAGACGACCTTAAAATGCTTTCACTTGTTGCCAGCAATACCACCAGCGGTGTGGTGATTAACGATAAAAACGGCAATGTGGAGTGGATAAACAGTGCATTTGAAAAGATAACCGGCTACAACATCAATGATGTAAAAGGCAAGCATCTCGGTGATACCCTGCAAGGCGAACTAACCGATATATCCATCATTGAACGATCGCGCGAGCTGTCACGCAATAAACAATCATTTGAGGTTGACCTGCTGGCTTACCGTAAAGACGGGCAACCATTATGGATATCAGTCATCAACTCTGTTATTCTTAATAATGCCGGCGGAGTAGATAAATACATCGAAGTAATTATCGACATTACCGCTAAAAAGAAGGTTGAACTTGAATTGATCTCGGCTAAGGAAAAAGCGTTACAACTTAACCGCGCCAAAGACATGTTTATTTCCGTGATGAGCCATGAGATACGTACGCCGCTTAATGCTGTTATTGGCATGGCGAACCTGCTCGCGGAGGACAGCACCAACGAATCTCAGAAAGACAACCTTAATATACTCAAGTTCTCGGCTGATAACCTGATGAACCTCATCAATGATCTGCTCGATTTTACAAAAATAGAAACAGATAATGTAGTACTTGAAAAAGCCAATGTCGACCTGCGAAAGGTAGTATACGGCGTAGCCAACTCATTACAATTCAGGGCCAACGAAAAGAATATCTATATTAAACAAAATATAGGTGCCGATGTACCGCAATTCATTATAGGTGATAGCGCCCGCCTGATACAGGTATTGCTGAACCTGGTAAGCAACGCCGTTAAATTTACCCACGATGGCGGTGTAACCATTGATGTAAGTGTACTGGAAGAGAGTGAAAAGAATGTACGCATACGCTTTGCTGTGACCGATACAGGCATTGGAGTGGCAAAAGATAAATTAAGTACTATCTTTGAGTCTTTTAAACAAGCGGAAGCCGATACTACCCGCAAATACGGAGGTACAG
>JBQCIS010000252.1:0-23380 GCA_051953515.1 Mucilaginibacter sp. | reverse complement strand
TAAAAGCTGAAGAACTTATATACCTTTTTTTTACTACATTCTCAAAGCGAGAAAGCCTGACGGTTTATCCGCCAAATAAAGAAGACATTAAGACGATATATAAAATAAGGGATAAGATAATTGTTGACCTGAGTATTAACCCCAATCTCGCAGATCTGGCGAAATATTCCGGCATGAGCGAGACTAAAATCAAACGGCTCTTTAAACAAATTTTTGGTAATACCCTTTATAATTATTACCAATCCATCCGGATGAATCATGCAGCGCTTCTTATAAAAGAACAGAACCTTTCTGTTTCACAAGTTGGTTATCAAATGGGTTTTTCAAATCTCAGCCATTTTTCGCGAATATTTGAAAGACATATCGGCGTTAAGCCTAAGAAATATGCTAAATTACCGATAGGAGCTCGCTAAATTGATTGAAGAATTGTGGAAGCTTTATTTTTCTAATACAAACTTTTTAAATGATTATTGTAAAGACCGGCGGGACAGCCATTCATAAATTATAGCTAAAAAAGGCTTTATGATATTTGACCTTTTTTAAACTCGCTCGGTTTGCAGCTATATTTATTTTATTCCGTCGGCGGATCGGTTACATTTAAAAATTTAACAGTTTATACTTTAAAATAATGATACATAACCGCAAAAATTTGATTGGTGTTCTGCTCATGGCATACCTGCTTGTTATATCCTGCCCCTCAAAAGGGCAGGATACAAGCCAGGTTTACCATGAACCTTATCGCCCGCAGATCCATTTCTCACCTCAAGCCCATTGGACGAACGACCCGAACGGAATGGTGTATTTCGATGGCATTTATCACCTGTTCTTTCAATATTATCCGAATGGCACAGTATGGGGACCGATGCACTGGGGCCATGCCGAAAGTCATGACATGATCCATTGGAAGGAAATGCCAATAGCCCTCTATCCCGATAGTCTGGGCTATATCTTTTCAGGCAGTGCCGTGGTTGATTCAAATAACACCTCCGGCTTTGGCAAACATGGCAGGATACCGTTGGTAGCCATCTTTACCCACCATGATCCAAAGGGTGAAAAAGCCGGTACCAACACCTTTCAGAATGAAAGCATAGCCTACAGTTTGGATAACGGGAAAACCTGGACAAAATACAGCGGCAATCCGGTGTTAAAAAACCCGGGCATCCGTGATTTCCGCGATCCCAAAGTAAGCTGGTATGCGCCAGAGAAGAAATGGGTGATGACGTTGGCCACGCAGGATCACATCACCTTTTTTTCATCTCCTAACCTTAAAGACTGGGAAAAAGAAAGTGAATTTGGAAAACAGCAGGGTGCTCACGGCGGCGTATGGGAATGCCCTGATCTTTTCCCACTCAAACTTAATAACAAAACTTACTGGGTATTGATCGTGAATATTAACCCGGGAGGGCCTAATGGCGGTTCGGCGACACAGTATTTTATCGGTCAGTTTGATGGCAAGGAGTTTAAGGCAAATGACGATAAGATACGCTGGGCGGATTATGGCCCGGATGAATACGCAGGCATTACCTGGAGCAATACCGGCAAAAGAAAGATATTTTTAGGATGGATGAGCAACTGGCAATACGCCAACCAGGTACCTACGGTAAAATGGCGCAATGCAATGACCATCCCAAGGGAACTTAAACTGGAAAAGGTGAATGATGAGGTATTGCTTGCATCAGCGCCTATTAAAGAACTGCATAACATCGCATACAAACCGATAAGTATTGCCAAATCCACAGCTCATCTGCCTAAACAGTTCGAGCTAAAACTCAACATCAGCCATATCAGCGATTACAAATTGCAATTCAGTAATGCCGATGGAGAGAAGTTGATCGTCGGTTATGATAAGGCTCAAAACCGTTATTATATTGACAGATCTCAATCCGGCAAAACGGATTTCAACGATCAGTTTGCTAAAATAGCTTATGCGCCGAGATTGGCATCAACCCCAACTTCTAACTTGACACTGGTGGTGGATGCCTCATCGGTTGAACTGTTCGCCGATAATGGATTAACAGTGATGACAAGTATATTCTTCCCGGGAAAAACATTTGACCGTTTGCAGATAGAAAAAAAACCGTTGTCGATTATAAATAATTCCAGCTATCTGAAGTTAAGCAGTATATATCGCTAGATCATGAGGATATGGCCTTAAGATATTTCTTACCTGTAACTTCGAAAATTCAATGTGTTTACTTGTTTCTATATAGAAAATGGCCTGTAAGAACGAACATGCTTTCCAACTTATCAGTTTTAACAAAGAATGCCCGTTTCTAACTGGGCATTCTTAGAATATGTCTGATCTTTACTCATGCTGTCACTTTGCCCCACAATAGTTGCCCTCATTTACTACGGGATCGGATGGTCAATATTAGCGGAATCTCCCATCTTCTGTTGTGAATGACTTTTTAATTTCAGGCTGGGCAAACGCGTCTTAAAATCTGAAAAAGCGCAGATACTTACTAATAATAGCAGGAATCTGTGCTTTTTTTATTTAACGTATTGGTATATAGTCAATAGCGGATATGGTAGACTGATTTTTATACTTGTAAAGAGGTATTTAGACCAAAAATTATACCCATTAGGACAAATTTTAATCCCATCGGCACCCCCTGATGGCATAGGTTTGTATTGTTGACATCGTAAAAAATTGAACCATTTTCTTTTTTACGGCAATTGCAACAGCCAATTAACAGTACTCGTAAGTATTACAACCAATTAGTAGCAACCGAAATAAGAATATCAATAACCGGCTAAACCGGCGAAAAGATATTTGATAATCAGTAAAATCCAATATCAATAATTATGTAGAAGCCAGCAAGACCTCAAAACCAATTGAATTAAACCAATGCCGCTCCTAACCAGGCGGCCAGCCATTTAATTAACCTAAAAACATGAAGAAAAATTTACTTGTTATTTTACTGCTAACTTTTGTTTTTGCCCGGCTTTCGGCACAAACACGGCAAGTGGCTGGGCAAGTGTCTGAAAAGGGCTCCGGTCAAACTATTCCTGCCGCCACCGTCATCCTCAAAGGATCAACTCTGGGTGTTCAAACCGATGCAGACGGTAATTTTAAGATCGGTATCCCTGCAGGCAATGTTACCCTTATTTTCAGATGCGTTGGATATAAAACGCGCGAAGTTGCGGTGCCTCCGGGCCAATCCAACTTAAAAGTGGAATTGGAAGCCACATCACAAACGTTAAACGAGGTGGTAGCTATCGGTTACCAGAGTGTACGCCGCAGCAATTTGCCCGGCGCAGTGGCCTCCATAAGCTCTAAAGATTTGAAAGACGAACCCGTAAACTCCCTGGCCGACGCACTTGAAGGCCGCCTGGCAGGCGTGCAGGTGCAGGTTTCGGAAGGAGCGCCGGGTGCATCGGCCAGCATCTTTATCCGTGGCCGTAACTCTATTACTCAAAGCGGTTCGCCATTGTTCATTGTAGACGGTGTGCAGGTGGATAATGCATTAAATGTGATTGCTCCGCAAGATATTGCTACTATTGACGTGCTTAAAGATGCGGCATCTACCGCTATTTATGGTTCACGTGGTTCAAACGGTGTTATCATTATCACTACCAAGGGCGGCAAAAATACCAACGGTAAAATTACAGTTGCCTACAGCTCTTCTGTCAGCTTACAAAAACTTGAGCGCGAACTGCCAATGATGTCGTTGCCAGATTACCTGAGTTTTCAATATGAACGTTACCGGCTTACCGGCGACTCATCCTTTATTGACAACTTTACACGTGTTGGCTCAAACTTCGACACGCTGAAAACTTACAATAATGTAAAAGGTACAGACTGGCAGAAGACGATGTTCGGACGCAATGCTTTTGCTCAGAACCATAACCTGAGTCTTACCGGTGGTACCGAAAGAAGCCAGTTTAACCTCAGTGTTACCGACAACGCGCAGCAGGGTCTCCTGTTGGGCTCTGATTATAACAGGCAAGTGCTTAACTTCAGGTTTAACCAAAAAATAGCAGACAATGTGCAGGCTAGTATTAACTTCCGCTATAACCAGCAGGTGGTTGACGGATCGGGTACATCTGATGTTGGCGGATCGGGCAACAACAACCTCCGCAATATTGTGCGTTATCCACCTTATATACCCGGGCAGGACGTGGCAACCGGCGCTTATGACCCATCGCTGGATGCTGCCACCAATGGCAATGGCTTGCGCCTTGTAAATCCGCTTGATCTGTTGCCCGAGCTTTACCGCAAAAATAAAGACCGCGTATTAGATATGAACGCTAACGTAGCATGGGATGTAACCAAAAATATTACAATACGCTCCGTTATCGGTTATGACATAGATAACAGCGAACAACGCGCCTTTAACGATACGCTTACCGCCGATGCGCAATCTAACCTGGTTTTACCAACCGCTACCCTTATAACAGGGCAGGTAATGACCATTGATAACTCAAACACCATCGACTACCACAATCCTGCCTTCATTAACAATAAAAGCAGTTTCGACATTTTGGTAGGTCAGGAATTTTACCAAACCGATACCAGGGCTCAGTCTGTTTACCTGCGCTATTTCCCTGTAGGGTTAACCCCCGACCAGGCTTTTGCAAATCTTAGTCTGGCGCAGGCGCCAGCGGGCTATACCGAACCGTCGCCAACATCTTCGGAAGTACCGGTACATACCCTGTCTTATTTCTCAAGGGCCAACTTTACATTCAATGGAAAATATATCCTTTCGGCATCAATACGTGCAGACGGAAGCTCCATATTTGCACCGGGCCACCAATGGGGGTATTTTCCGGCGGTATCGGGTGCATGGCGCGTTTCGGACGAGTCGTTCATGAAAAATCAAACTATTTTTTCCGAACTGAAACTGCGTGCAACTTATGGTACATCAGGTAACAACCGCATTACGCCATACTCTTATGCTACGGCTTATTCGGTAGGTAAATCTTATTACCTCAACAATGCTGCAGCATTAGGCTTGGCCCCCGGTTCGGTATTGAATAATCCTGATCTGCAATGGGAAGTGTTAAAATCTAAAAACATAGGTTTGGATATGGCATTCCTGAAAGGCCGTTTACAGGCGTCTATCGATGCGTATGACAACGTAACCTCAAAACTGCTTATCAATAATGCTATCCCAACCAATACAGGATATACAAACCAGTTTCAGAACGTTGGTTCAACCGGTAACAAGGGTATTGAGTTGGTAGTTAGCGCAACGGTAATGCAGAAAAAAAACTTTTCATGGAACGCTACATTTAATATCTCAAGTAACAAGAACGTTATTTTGAGTCTGGGTCAGCAACAGCAGTTTCAAGCTAACTCGGGCTGGTTCAGCTCATCAAATGCACCTGCCGATTATCTCGTAAAAGTAGGTCAGGAAGTAGGTACCATGTACGGGCTTAAAAACGATGGCTACTATAAACTTTCAGACTTTACTGCCACCCCGTACAGCAATAGTAATTACCCGTGGGCTACTTACCAGTATACTTTAAAAGCGGGAGTGCCCACATCCAGTATTATTGGTACAGTAATGCCGGGTTCGCCAAAGTTTGTTGATGAGAACCATGACGGCAAAGTAGATCAAAAGGACTTTACCGTAATTGGCCATGCGCTGCCAAGGGCTATTGGCGGTCTTTTCCAAACCTTCCATTACAAAAACTTTGATGCCAGTATATTCCTTAACTACTCATTAGGTGGCAATGTATATAATGATAACAAACTGGAGTTTACCAGTACCTATTCTACCGGCGCCAACCTGCTGTCTATTATGGATAACCGCTGGCGGGTGATGAACCCGGCAACCGGCGCGCCACTTGAATACATTAGCGGCACAACTGTAATTGGTGCTGCGCCAAGTGCTATCGCAGCGGTTAACGGCAATCCAAAATATTGGGTGCCTGTTACCGGTGTTCAATACACCAATCCACAGTCGTTCGCGGTTGAGAATGCTTCGTTCCTGCGTTTAAACAACCTTACCCTTGGTTATACTTTCAGCAAGATATTGCTGGGCACGCTGCACATTACCAATTTAAGGGTATATGCAACTGGCAATAATCTTTGGACAATCACCGGGTATTCCGGTTATGATCCGGACGTGAGCGTACGCAACAACACTCCGCTTACACCCGGGGTGGACTATTCAGCCTATCCACGTGCCCGCTCTTATTTTCTCGGGCTTAATGTATCATTCTGATCTTAAAAAGTATTTGGAGGAGATTATGAAACGAAGAATTCAAAATGAAACAAAAGTTATCAATCTGTTGACGGGGGAAGTCCGCACAAAAATATCAAGGATGAAAAGGAATAACATTGCAATAATTACTTTACTGGTAATGGGGTTAAGCGCCGTTGCGTTGGTAAATTCATGTAAAAAATATCTTAGTCCTGCACCGCTCTCAACCTTCAGCCCTCAGCTGGAGTTTGGCAGTGTGCCACTGGCCAAAACCGCAGTAATGGGCGCTTATAATAGCCTTACCGGCGATTATGCTTACGGCATCCGCGTAAGTATGTATTACCCGTATGATACCGATGAGATGATGGGTGCAGGCGGCGCCACTCAGGACAACGACCGCCGCGATTTGGCCCGTTATAACGTAACATCGGTAAACGCACAGCTGGCCCCTGTTTACAACCAGCTATACCAGGGCGTTGAACGTAGTAACCTGTGTATCTACTACATTCCGCGCATGCCGCAATATACTTCCGGGTCGGCAAGTGATAAGGCTGAACTAAAAAGGCTGTATGGTGAAGCACTTACCTTGCGTGCTCAGTTTTATTTCGAGCTGATCAGGAACTGGGGTGATCTTCCCGAAGAAAGGGTGCCGGCATCTATGCTGCCCAGCCTCTTTCTGCCTAAAACAGATCGTGATACTATCTATAACCATATCCTTGGCGATTTGCTTCAGGCAGAATCATTACTCCCATGGCGTACAGAAGTTGCCTCATTAGGCGATCCTGCCGATGCCCGTATAACCAAAGGTACTGCCAAAGGCTTGCGTGCCCGTATAGCATTGTTCCGTGGTGGTTATTCGCTACGCAGGGCAACTACAACCATGCAACGTGATGATGATTATAAAACCTATTACCAGATAGCATTGAATGAATGTGCCGACATTATGGCCCGCCCTGATGAACATACTCTTAACCCAAGCTATAAATCGGTATGGCATGATTATATAGATGCGCATAATGCCAACGAGCCTAACGGCGAAATTATGTTCCAGGTGGCTATGGGAGGTGCAACCTCTACATCTGATAGTAAATTGGGTACCTATAACGGTACCAGGTTTGGCCCTTATGGTGGCGGTGCTTTATCCATTATGCCAACCTATTTCTACATGTTCGATTCAACCGATACCCGCCGCGACGTAACCTGTGTGCCTTATGAAACCAATGGCGACTTTATCACCCGCAAAGGACACAATATAAACGCTATAGTTGATGGCAAATGGCGTAAGGAATGGCTCTCGAATCCTGTATTCCCTAATACCAGCGCTGCAAACCTGGGTTTAAACTGGGTGATCATGCGCTTTTCGGATGTGTTGCTGATGTATGCCGAAGCTGATAACGAACTGAACGGCGGCCCTTCTGCAGCGGATATAGCCGCGGTAAAAGCGGTGAGCCAGCGAGCACATGGTGGTAATGCGGCGCTGGTGCCCACGATACCGACAGATTATACGGGATTTTTTCAATTTATTGTAAAAGAGCGTATGCTGGAATTTGGCAGTGAAGGTGTAAGAAAATACGATCTCATCCGCTGGAACCTGCTTGCCACCGCTATTGCCCAAACGCGCGCCAACCTGGCTAATATGGGTACATCAACCCCTCTTGCTATTGTTGCGCCAACTTATATGGCATCACCGCCGGCATATTGCCTTACCAAAACGTTACCTAAAAATATGTACTACTATACCAACACCACTGCAGATGATTCGCGGATATGGGCAAACTCGTTGTATAAAACTTCGCCAGGTACAACGCCTCCCGGTACGGGAAAAGTCTCGTGGGATGGCTACAGTGGTATCAACTCCAGTTTCACTACATTGTTTGCTTTTGGCTTTAAGGCCAACCATAGCGAGCTGTATCCACTGGCTGTAGCTACGCTTAACGCCAATTCGGCACTGAAACAGGATTATGGATATTAAAGTTTGCAATAACCAACCCAAGTACAACCCTAACCATATTTATACTTAGCAATCCAATTCCCGCCGCCGGTTAAGCCGGCGGTGTGGGAAATTTGGACCGGATGGGTTAGAATGGCATCATAAATACGAAGGATAAGTTACTGCCCGGTGAAAACGATGCTATTTAAATAATGGGTTATAGTGCCTTAAATAATTAAAAATGCTAAAAAAAATTTTTGGTCTGCTTTGTTGCCTGTCTTTAATCATGGTCTGGTCATCAAGGAGTTTGGCTCAGGCGAAATTTGATGCGGTTGTGGCAGCGGATGGAACGGGTAATTACAGCGAAATACAATCCGCAATAAATGCAGCACCCGATGGGCGGACTGCGCCTTACCGTATATTTATTAAAAAAGGTAAATATATCGGCCAGATTAATATCCCGGAAAGCAAACCATTTATTGAGCTGATAGGAGAAGACACCAATAACACTTTTATCATCTATGGCGATGGAACGCCGGGATCATCAACCATGATCATCAATGCATCCAACTGTATGTTAATGAACCTGACGCTGCAAAATCCGCAGGGCGCAATTGCCGATGGTCCGCAATCATTGGCATGCCGCAATAATGGCGATCATATCGTTTTCTTCAATTGCAGGTTTATTAGCGGGCAGGATACCTTGCTGTGCAGCAAGGGGGGGACAGCCTCATATTTTAAGAGTTGCTATATCGATGGCAATACCGATTTTATTTATGGCGCGGCTACCTGCGTATTTGATAACTGCGTTATTTTCTTGCGCGACAGGGTTGATGGTAAAAGATCATCTTATGTTACCGCTGCCAGTACTCCGGCCGGGCAACCTTATGGTTTGGTTTTCAGGAATTGTATTATTCCTGATAACCATGGCATAACCTGTGGCACATTAGGCCGCCCATGGCAAAACTATGCAGCAGCGCATTTAAAGGGCAGGCCGCGGGCTGAAAACAAGGTGGTTTTTCTCAATACTACAATGGGCAACTCCATTAAACCCGAGGGATGGTCTGTATGGGACACCGGAACAGTTACCGGTTTGATCACCTATGCCGAGTACAATAGTCACAGTATGGATGGCAAACTTTTGGATGTAAGCCAACGCGTAGTCTGGTCAAAACAATTAACCAATGGGGAGGCGGCGCCCTACTTTAATGATAAGAACATATTCGGCGATTGGAACCCATACGAGGTATGGAAAGACCTGCCAAAAGCTGAAGTAAAACATAGTTTGACTATAAATAACCTGATAGCACGTAAGATAGATGATAAAGCTTCCATCCAGTTCAACAGCAGTTGGCCTGAAGATGGTATTATTTACACACTTTACAAAGCAAAAGCCGGTGGAGCGCCATTGAAAAAAATTGCCAGCCTTACTACGCAAGGCCGCAATAAGATAGCCTACCAGTTTGAGGATAAGTTGCCTGAAGAAAACCTGCAGGTTTACTACCAACTGGTTGCATCGCGCGGAAGCGAAACATTGAAATCGGATACGTTGGTAACAGATCTGGCGGCAATGGATAAAACGAGCCCTAAACAGTAAAAGATAATAGCAAAACCGATAATAGAAATTCGATTCGGACAAGGACCGAATACCGGATGATTGGAAAAAAACAGCATGGCCTGCATTCCAATGCTGCGCCTGATATTGCAAAATATAATCCAGATAAATCTTACACTAACCTGGAGGCTTACCTCAACAATTTGATAGAAGAATAAACCCCCGCAAAAGAAATTCAAAAAAAGCAATGAACTTAAAACTAAAAAATGCCTTATGGCTTGCTGTACTGTTATCCGCAGCTTTGGATGTATCGGCTCAGCAAAAAGAATATTCTTGGGCTAATTTGCCAACAGCGGCCAGACCGGTGTTCAAGGCCGACACCTTCAACATTGTAAAATATGGCGCAAGACCCGACGGTATCAGCCTGAATACGCCGAGTATAAACGATGCCATAAATGCATGCAGCGCCAGCGGCGGTGGCGTAGTATTAGTACCGGCGGGTCTTTGGATTACCGGCCCTATAGTGTTAAAAAGCAATGTAAACCTGCATATAGACAGGGCTGCCGTATTGCAGTTTACCGCTGACAAAAGCCAGTATCCGTTAGTAAAAGGCGATTATGAAGGCCACCCGTCACCGCGTAACCAATCGCCCATATCAGGCACTAACCTGGAGAATATAGCCATTACCGGAGAGGGTATTATTGACGGCAGCGGGGCCGTATGGCGCTCCATAGCCAAAGAGTATCTAACCTCAAAAGAATGGAATAGTCTTATTGCATCAGGCGGTATATTGAGCGCTGATGGAAAAAAATGGTATCCATCTGAAAGCTTTGCCAAAGGGCAGGCCAATAGCGATGCTATCTACCTGAAACCAGGCCAGTCGCTGGATGAATTTACGTCGATGAAAGATTTTTTCCGGCCCAACCTGGTGGTACTTAATAATTGCAAAAGAATATTGCTGGCAGAGACAACCTTTGAAAACTCGCCGGCATGGTGCCTGCACATGTTGCTTTGCCAGGACCTTACGCTATACAAAACTCATGTCCGCAATCCGTGGAATGCCGAAAATGGCGATGGTATAGACGTGGAATCGTGCAGGAACGTGGTAATAGAAGGCAGTACTTTTGAGTGTGGTGATGATGGTATATGTGTAAAATCAGGCAGGGATGAGGATGGCCGTAAGCGTGGCAAACCAACTGAAAATATGGTGGTGCACAATGATATCGTTTATCGCGCACATGGTGGTTTTGTAATAGGTAGCGAAATGTCGGGCGGAGCGCGTAATATTTTTGTGTCCGATTGTACGTTCATAGGCACGGATAATGGCCTTCGTTTTAAAACCACCCGCGGTCGTGGCGGTATTGTGGAAAATATCTATGTGAAGAATATTACTATGGAAGCCATCCGTAACGACGCCATTTTGTTTGATATGTATTACGCGAATAAATCAGCTAATGCGGAAGTGCAACCAGTTAGTGAGGCTACACCGCAGTTCAGAAATTTTTATGTAAGTAATATTGTGTGCGATGGCGCTGCGCACGGACTGCTGATCCGCGGGCTGCCGGAAATGGCCATTGAGGGCATCCATCTGGATAATGTAGTGTTACGGACTACAGAAGGCGCGCTGATATCTGAAGCAAAGGATATTACCCTTAACCATGTAACTTTTGAATGCACAGAGACCAGCCCTGTAATAGAAGTAGAAAACAGCAGCAATGTAAGTTTTGACGGATTGAAATACAGCAATGATGCCGAAGAGTTGTTTGGTATTAAAGGGAAACGCAGCCAGGTTATCAGTGTGAAGAATACCGATGTTTCAGCCGCTAAAAAACAGGTTTCGTTTTCCTCTGGTGCGGATGAAAAGGCGATAACGATAACCAAATAGGAAAATTAAATTAAGCAATGATCAGCTGAATTTCATGGATTTTGAAGGCGTCCCGATTAACATCGTCGATATCACTGTCGGTAACAATGTAATTGATAAGGGAAAGCGCGCCAAGGCTTGCAAATGCGTTCTTACTAAATTTTGATGAATCGGCAACCAGGTAAGTGGTTTCGGCAGCATCGATCATTGCTTTTTTTACCACCAGGTCGCTAATACTGGGGTAAGTAAGCCCGGAGCGTAAAGAAAGCCCCGCAGTTGCCAGGAACAGCTTCTGAACGTTAATGCCTTTAAAGAAATCCGCAGCCTTTTGGCCGGTAAGCGATAGGGTAGGTAGTTTAAATTCGCCGCCGGTCATAATTACTTCTATACCATTTTCGGCGCCAAGTAACAACGCTATATTAAGAGCGTTGGTAATAACGGTAAGGTTGCGGCGCCCCCGTAATTTCTTGGCTATTTCGGTGGTTGTGGAGCCTGAATCGAGAATGATGGTATCGCCGTTTTCAATAAACTCCATGCATTTCTCAGCTATGCGCTCTTTTTTTTCGAAGTTTTCCTGGTGTATCAGCGAAAAGGAACCTATCTGATCTTTGGTGTTCTTTAAATATGCGCCGCCATGCTCTTTAACAATCAGGCCGTCTTTTTCCAGCTTTTCCAAATCCTGCCTTATGGTTACCTCGGTAACCGTAAATATGCGGGCCAGGGAAATAACTTTAGCTGAACCGTCTTCTTTCAACAGTTCCAATATCTTTTCGCGGCGTTGATGAGGTAGCATTTTTACTTAAAGGCACTAAGCTTCAAACTTACCTTTTTTATGCCATAACTTAAAAGCAGTTTGCTGTTTTGGCGCTTATTAGTTTTTAATATTTATTTTTTATCGGGCAGAATTCATCTTTATTGTTGTTTGTTAATTTTTATTAACTATTTCTAAAGCCATACACCCTCGTTATTATACATGATGGATGGCGATCCGAGCGACCCGTCAAAGGAAAGCTGGGGTGGTGGTTTTGTGAGGTTGAACCGGAGCCCGCGCAATGTCTTCAGCCGTAATACTACGCTGGCTGACACGGTGAATGTTTACTCGATCGTAGAGTTTCATTTCAAAGGCCCTGAAATAAATATTCCGCGCGATTCCAGTTGTTTTACTATGGTGGTAAAGGCGAAGATCGGTGAGCAGCAATGGCCGGGGTATTATGAAGGCAATGGTAATTATGTGATACGCTACTCGCCTAAGCAAACCGAAATATTGAGTTACAAGGTGGTTTCCGGTATCCCAGGCTTTGTTGAGCAAGATGGGCAGTTTGTGGTGAACAATACCTGGCCCGGTAAATCCGGCCCGGATGACTATAAATTAGGTGCTCACTGGTACACCGATAAGCCCAATGCCAGCCTGTTTGTCGGGATACAGCAGGGCGCCATGACCATAAATAAATGGAGGACCGCGGTATTGCTTGATTGGGCAAAACGTTGGACCTGGCTACGGTAGCACATGGAGTGCATTATTTACCAATTGAAAAAGCCGTTCAGCCAGAACGGCTTTTTTATTTATGAATACCCGATACTTAATCGTTGAAGCTAACGGATTTATATCAGTTTAAAGCAATAACCGTAAATAAATTGTGTGTAAACGAAATGAAATAAATAAGTAAAAGAAAACAAGTGGAAATAAAACAAAATATTTAATAAAAAATACAAAAACGTTTTTAAATTGCATTATCAATTATAAAACCCTGGCCATTTGTCCGGATTGCACTGCAACTGATCGGCTTTCAGATAATTCTCTGATAAAAGAATGCAAGTTGGTGAACCTGCTGTCCGTCGGTCATTTACATTTTTGTATGAAGAGGCATGTATACGCCATTTTGCTTGCCGGCTTATTTGTATGCTGGGCTTTCGCTGGTTTTGCACAGGTAAAGGCAACCCTGCAGCATTATTCAACCGAGGATGGGCTTTCGCACGTGATCGTAAATTGCGTTACCAGAGACCAGCAAGGTTTTATGTGGTTTGGCACCTGGGATGGCGTGAACCGTTTTGATGGTCACCAGTTTATCTGCTACAAGTCATTTCCCGGCGATAATTCGCCGCTCGGTAACAACCGTATAGAAGAGATCATTAAAGGCGACTGCGACCATCTGTGGGTAAGGGCTTATGATCGCCAGGTTTACCGTTTTGACAAAACCAGCGGTACCTTTTTCTCGCTGGCTGCTATATTCTATAAGGCGCATCAGCAAAAATTCAATTTCAACAAGATACTGCTTGTCAAAGGTAATCATCTATGGCTGCAATCGGTAAATGATGGATTGGTTTACTTCCCCAATACAGTTACTTTACCTGCACAATACAATCAATTTCATCAAGGCAATCAGCTTGCATATTATTTGCCATCCAACAAGATCAGATTCTTCCATCAGGATAGCAAACGCAATATATGGGTGGGCACTGCAAAGGGATTGGCCTACCTTACAGTTGCCGGCGCTGATACAGATCATTATGTATCGAACCCGGTAGGGCGTATAACCGGCGAAGGGTTTAATGCCGAAGTTGAAGATGCCAGCAGCATGTTTTTTTGTACTGACCATGGCAACGTTTACATCTTCAATAAAAAGACCAAAACATTTGAGAAGAAGAAAATATCCGATTCGCGTATTAATCACCTGCTGCTGGCCGGCAAAAATAAAAGCCAGATATACGCTACAGATGATAAGGGCGAACTGCTTACGGCCGGAAAAAATGATCTTGTATTTCGCAAAATAGCCCAGGCTGATGAGCCGCTGCATTCGATGTATGAGGACAAGGAAGGAAATTTATGGATAGAGCCCGATTTTAAGGGCATTTACAGGTTTGATGTACAAAAACAGGTATTGAAAGCATATCACCAGCAAACAGATGCCAAGTATAAATTAACCGGTAACCATTATCATGTTTTTGAGGACGGTAGAAACCGCGTATGGGTGAGCTTAAAAAAAGGCGGTTTTGGCTACTATAACGAGAAAAAGGACAGCATCTCTTATTTTTTCGACGATCCGGATAACATTTATCGTAAATTCTCCAACAACATCATGTCGCTGCATTACGATCATACCGGCGTGCTGTGGCTTACTACCGACGGAAAAGATATAGAGAAAATTGTTTTTCAGGGAAATGATTTTGATGAGCACCTGATGGAGTCATCGGGCAAATTCAGATCGGATAATGAGGTGCGAGGGCTGGCGGTAGATAAAAACAACAGGATATGGGCAGGTACAAAAGCTGGTAAATTATACATACAAAAAAATGGGCGTAAGGTTCCTAACATTTTATTAAATGCGCCCCCCGGCGGCCTTGGGCAGGTTTACAACATCCGGCAGGACTCGGCAGGCACCATGTGGCTGGGCACCAAGGAAAATGGTTTGTATAAAGCCGACCCGGTAAATAAAGAAGCGACCAGTTACAGATTAACTCATTTTGAAGCTGACCCAACCAAGCCTAACAGTCTTATCAGCAACGAGGTGTACAGCACCGCTACAGATAATCAGGGCCGTGTTTGGATAGGCACGTATGAAAAAAGTGTTGATGTGCAGGTTAATGTACATGGAGCCTATCGCTTCATTCATCTTCAGCAACTGTTAACTGGCTTTAATCAGACCAGCTTTTTAAAAGTACGCCAGCTTGCCGTGGATAACCAGGGTAAAATATGGGTTGCTACTACGGATGGTTTAATGATTATTAACGCACCGGCCGACCTGAGAAACACCAGCGTTAAATACTATACCAAAATAACAGGCGATAAAGCCAGCCTTGGCAATAATGATGTACAGTATATTTATAAAGACAGGCATGGCACCATGTGGTTGGCTACCTCTGGCGGTGGCCTGAGCAAAGCCATCAGTGACGATCCGATGCGCTCTATCTCTTTTAAAAATTACACCGTAAATGATGGAATGGCTAATGGATATATTGTAAGCCTTATTGAGGGCAACGATGGTAATTTGTGGATGGCTTCGCAAAATGGATTAACCCGATTTAACACGTCGACAGGCCAGTTCAGGAATTATAGTAGTTTGGATGGTATTCCAAAAACCGTTTTCTCCGAAGCCTCATGTGCGCGTACAAAGGATGACAGCTTGTTTTTTGGAACCATTAACGGCATGATATCCATACTTCCAAGCCATGTGATTGATTATACCATAAAGGGACCCATGGAATTTACCGATATACAGGTAAATAACCAATCCATCGGTCATAACGGCAGCGCTGTGAAACTGGATCATGAGCTGAACAGCATTAAATCACTCGAGCTAAAATATAACCAAAATGTGATCAGTTTTGATTACGCCGTGCTCGATTACCGTGCCGGCAACCAGGCTTATGTTTATCGTTTAAAAGGTTTTGACGCTGCATGGCATAATAGCGGCGGACAGTTGCGGGCTACATACACCAACCTTCCGCCGGGCAGGTACACTTTTGAGGTAAAATGCATCAGCAACGGGCTTTACAGCAATGTGCCATATAAAAGTATCGATATCCATATCCTGCCACCGCTTTGGTTAAGCTGGTGGGCTTATACCATCTACGTTATACTTGCGATAGCCATCTTTTTCATGATCAGGCGTACAGCGATCACGATGCTAAATCTTCGAAACAAAATTGCAGTTGAACAGGAGCTTGCAGCCCTCAAAATGAAGTTTTTTACCAACGTTTCGCATGAACTGCGTACGCCGCTAACCCTTATTGTAAACCCTATTGCCGCAATAGCCGATTCGGAAAAGCTTTCGCCCAAAGGGCAGGAATATATTGCCCTGGTACAGAAAAATACCGATAGGATGGTGCGGTTCATCAACCAATTGCTTGACTTGCGCAAAATTCAAAGCGGTAAGGCTGAGTTAAACCTGGCCAATGTGGAATTGATAGGTTTTATCAATAATATTGGCCAGCATTTTAATGAGATTGCAAAAGAAAAGAACATCCGGCTGAAGGTACACTCAATCCTGACCAACATCAATTGCCAGATAGATGCCGAAAAACTGGAAACGGTTATTTATAACATTTTAGGCAATGCGTTTAAATTTTCGCCGGTGAATAAATCCATCAATATCCGTGTAGATGCCAATACCATGCAAAACAGTATCAGCATTGCTGTACAGGATGAGGCCGGTGGTATTGACGAAACACATTTGAGAGACATATTTGAACTGTATTACGAAGGCAATACCAATCATGAGCATAAAGGAACGGGCATAGGGCTTGCGCTATCGAAAGAACTGATAGAGCTGCATAATGGTAAGATCATGGCTTATAATAATACGGCAGGCGGCCTTACCATCGCTATTCATATACCACTTGTACAGGCAGCGGCAGATAAAAAGCATGCTGAGGCCTCGCTCATACCATTGCCGGAAGATAACCACATTGACCAACTGGTGGATTGCACAAGCGGCAAAAACGGAACCGAATTACCACTGGTTTTATTAGTTGAGGATAACCAGGACCTTAGCACTTTTTTGAAAACGCAGCTTAGCGAATTGTATAGGGTTGAGGTGGCTTACAATGGCATTAAAGGACTGAACAAAGCCATTGAACTGATGCCTGACCTAATACTAAGCGACGTAATGATGCCGGAGATGGATGGCATACAGATGCTGGACAAGTTAAAAAATGATTCTGCAACCAGTCATATTCCGGTTATACTGCTTTCGGCAAAACAATCGGTTGAAAGCCAAATAGAAGGATTGAAATATGGGGCCGATTATTACATTACCAAACCGTTCAGCAACGACTTTTTGCTGGCCACCATTAATAACCTGATAGGGCAGCGCAGGCATATTTTTGAACAAATACTTTCGGGAAAGCACCGCGCCGAGCTTTCGCCAAGTGATATTGTGATCACCTCACAGGATGAGATATTCCTGCAGCGCATCATTAAAATTGTGGAAGACGGCATGGTTGACCCCGATTTCAATATTGATGATGTAGCCCGCTCCATGAACATGAGTCGCTCGCCATTCTACCGTAAATTCAAGAGTCTTACCCGCCTGGCGCCGGTTGAGTTTATACGCGAAATGCGCCTGAAACGTGCCCGGCAATACCTCGATGCCGGCGAAACCAGCATCAGCGATATTTCTTACATGGTGGGCTTTAACAACGTAAAATACTTTAGTACCTGTTTTAAAGAGCACTTCAAAAAATCGCCAACAGAATATATCCGCGACCATGTTTCAAAGGCAGTAACTATTAACGTACATGATTAATGGAATAATGATGTGCTTATTTAAGCACATCATTATTGGGCGCCCATTTGCTTTGCCAGGCGTGGTAATTATCCAACACTTTTTGCGGGGCATAGGTGTACCACCCGTAACCATCGCGGCGCTCGCGGGCAACCTCGGCCAAGGAGTAAACTATCTTGCTATCGCGATTGCAAAACAGGGGGCGGTGGGTTTTTAGCTCATAATAACGCGTCCAGATGGGCGGTGCAGTCTGATCATTAACTACCACACGGTCATGCGTTGATATTTTGTACGGCGTTTGTAATGGCGGAGCAGCAATAGTTTTAATGCGTGTATTCATAATTTCAGATTGCTTAAACCAGGCAACCGCATTTTGCACAGCATTAATTATGGCCTGGTTGGGGTGGTCAATGCTCATCAGAAACAAAACAATATCCGAGCTTTCACCATTGCAAATGCTTGGTGGTTCAAATTTGCGGGCCCATGCCGGTTGAAGCGTTACCTCGTTATATTGCTGGCACCAGGCAGTTGGCATGCCATCATCATTGATCTGGGTTTTCAGTATACAGTCGAGCCCTTTATCATAAGCAACCTTGAGTTGTGCGCGGAGTTTATCATCTACAAAATTGTATTTGGGCACACGGTCTGAAATATCTTTCAGCAACTGCATTACGCCTTCATCTGCACCATCATTATAGGTAATCTCGCGGCTGTATTTGTATTCCAATGGATAAAACTGGGGCCATCCCCCATTTTTGTATTGCGATTGCAGGACAAAGTGCAAACCTTTTAACGCGCCTTCCTTGTATTTGGTAATGCCCGTTACATCATAAATACCGGCAAGGCATGCAATTTGGGTATAAGTGGTGCCATTGTCATAAGTAGTATGGATGATGTTTTTAGCTGCTTTCAGGCTGTCTTTTTGATCGGGGGTGAGAATCGCCATTACATCATAATTTTTGTCCCAGCCGCCATTATCCTTTTGCAGCAACAAGATATTATCGCCCACATCAGTCAAGTCTGTCGCCGGGTATTTGGGATGGCCCGGGCGGGCATTGATCTCGTTGTGCGGGTCGGAAATTCCATACCAGTGATTGGCGCTATCCTGAAATGGTTTCGTATCAATAACCGGGTGCTGTTTGTCCTGTGCAATAGCGCTGCCTGCAAGCATAAATGATATTGCAAATACGTGTATGCCTGGTCTTAACAAAATTTTTCTCATTTATTATTTAGTTTTGGGTAGCACCAAAATAACTGAACAAATTCAATCGGTTGCATCAATTTAAGTAACGATTTGATTACCCATTAGTGTCATTATTACACTAAAACAATGGATTTTTTGGCGGAACATAATGCCTGCGGAATTTCAGCTTTAGCCAAAAGCAGTACAATGCATCAAGAATGGTGCTTTGTATTGTTGCTAATTCGCAAATAATCCAAATTTGAAACAAAACCCCGGTTATTAATCTATTTTTACAAGCACAATAACCTATTGCTTTGTGCCTGTAACCAATTTTACCACCTGTAAAGCATGAGAAAATTAATAGTTTGCTTTTTTATACTGTTCGCGGCATGTACAGTACGAGCGCAGCAACATACCGAATGGCGCACCGGTGTTCGTGATACCTCTTTCAATAGCCAAAAGGATTACCGGCAAAATGTTAAAAAATATCCCTTCATCAAACTCGTACCGGATGAACCTGTTCCTTCGGTTGCAGAAAATCGTAATCTGGTTTACGCTACCCTCGGCACCAGAGAACTGCATATAGACGCTTTTACGCCTAAAAATACTAACAGAAAAACACCTGCAATATTGATAGTGCATGGCGGTGGCTGGCGATCTGGCGACCGCTCGCAACATATTCCATTGGCGCAGCATCTGGCGGCAAAAGGCATAGCCTGTTTTACAGTGGAGTACAGGTTATCTACAGAGGCGTTTTATCCCGGAGCTGTTTACGACCTGAAGGCTGCAGTACGATGGCTCAGAGCAAATGCGGGCAGGTTTAACATCGACAGCAGCAAAATTAGCATTCTCGGTTTTTCGGCAGGCGGGGAACTGGCTGCATTTATGGGAGTAACGAACGACCTTGAAAAGTTTGAAGGCGATGAAAACGACAAGAAATTTTCAAGCCGGGTAAATGCAGTGATAGATATTGACGGTACACTTTCGTTTGTGCACCCTGATGCTTCGGAAACACAAAATCCTAACAAGATAGGCGCTTCGGCCTTGTGGTTGGGTTACCCAAGAACGGAAAGACTTGACTTGTGGACCGAAGCATCGCCATTAACTTATGCCAATCATAACACCGTACCGTTCCTGTTCCTTAATAGTTCGGTAGTGCGTATGCATGCCGGTCGGGATGACTTTAAGAAGATAATGGATGAGCACAAGGTTTATACCGAAATAAAAGAGTTTCCGGACACCCCGCATTCGTTCTGCCTGTATGAGCCCTGGTTTGATGAGGTGGTTGATGACGTGGTTAATTACATACACAAAGTTTATAAATAGTGATTTTGTACCCGGACGGAAAAATTGAACGAATTTTGCACCAAATCGAACAAATTTTAATGCCTAACGCCAGAAAATGAGTATAGATTTGCCCCCAACGAATTATTTATTTAAATCTAATTTAATATATTTCTGGTGATAAAGATCGTAAGAAACATCTGGAAAGCTCTTATCAGTACTTCTTTGGCTATTGTATTAATGAGTTTTATACCGGTAAAACCACCGGTTACTATTTTTTTGGCAGGTGATTCAACTATGTCCGACAAAAGGATAAGTGCCTACCCCGAAACTGGATGGGGAATGCCATTTAAATACTTTTTTGATAACACGGTAACGGTAGTAAACAAGGCACAAAACGGACGCAGCACCCGCACTTTTATTACTGATGGGTTATGGCAATCGATTTCGGATAACTTACATGCAGGAGATTATGTGCTGATACAATTTGGCCATAACGACGAGGTGCCTACTAAACGTTCGTACACTACTGAAGATGAATTTAAAAAGAACCTGATATTTTTTATTACCCAAACACGCGCGAAAGGCGCTAACCCGGTACTGATAACGCCTGTTGCCCGCCGCAGTTTTGACAGTACCGGCAAAGTAAAAGATACCCATGTACGTTATGCGGAGATTGTACGGCAAACAGCTGTAGAAAACAATGTGCAGCTGATAGACTTGGGCAAGGAAAGCATGGCGCTGATACAGAAATTCGGTCCCGAAAACTCAAAGTTGCTGTATAATCACCTTGAGCCAGGTGAACATCCAAACTATCCTGCCGGCAAAACCGATGATACTCATTTTAATGAACTGGGAGCACGCCTTATGGCGGAATTGGTGCTGAAAGACATTGAGCAAAACATCCCCGCACTTGCCGAACGTGTGGTAATAGGCCAGAATACATCGGCAGTAAACCCACAAGCCAAATGAAAATAATAAATAGTATAGCAATTCTTTTGTTCGGTACCCTTTTGATAAACTTTGCTCTGGCGCAGGGGAAAACAGAAAAAAACACAGTTTCGGCTGTTTGGATAGCCGACCAGGGTAATGGCACCTACAAAAACCCGGTGATAAATGCCGACTATTCCGACCCGGACGCAATAAGGGTGGGGAAGGATTTCTACCTTGTTTCATCCAGTTTTGAAGATATCCCCGGCTTACCTATACTTCACTCTAATGATCTGGTAAACTGGCAGATCATTGGCCATGCATTGCTGCGCCAGCCGCCCTTTGAGCATTTTGATACGCCTCGTCATGGAGACGGCGTATGGGCGTCGGCCATCAGGTATTATCATAATGAGTTTTATCTCTATTACCCCGATCCTGATTATGGTATTTATCTCGTTAAAGCTTCTAATCCCGCCGGGCCATGGAGTACACCGGTAATGGTTTATCCCGGTAAGGGTATTATCGACCCATGTCCGCTGATTGATGACGATGGGCAAATGTATCTCGTACATGCATTCGCGGGCAGCAGGGCAGGGATAAAAAGTGTGATTGCTATTAACAAACTTAATAAAGAAGGTACCCATGTTACAGATGAAGGTGTGATTGTGTATGATGGTCATGAGCTTGATCCTACCATTGAGGGTCCAAAATTGTATAAACACAATGGTTACTACTACATATTCGCCCCTGCGGGTGGTGTGCCAACAGGGTGGCAGGTAGTTTTACGTTCCAGAAATATCTATGGCCCTTATGAGCGTAAAGTGGTGATGGCGCAGGGCAAAAGTGCAACCAACGGCCCGCACCAGGGCGCCTGGGTAAATACCATAACAGGTGAAGATTGGTTCCTGCACTTTCAGGATAAGGGGCCGTATGGCCGCGTGGTGCATTTGCAGCCAATGGTATGGAAAAATAACTGGCCGGTTATTGGCGTGGATAAAGACGGTGATGGTATTGGCGAGCCGGTTACTTCGTTCAGAAAACCGAATGTAGGTAAAAGCTATCCGATAATTAATCCCGTCGAAAGCGATGAATTTAACGCAACAACTCTCGGCCTTCAATGGCAATGGATGGCCAACGAACAGCCTGCGTGGTATTTCCTAAACCCGGCGAAGGGCTGTATCAGGCTGTATGCCATTCAATCGCCGTCCGGTACAAAAAATTTGTGGCAGGTGCCTAATGTACTCCTGCAAAAATTCCCTGCGGATGAATTTATGGCAACTACTAAGATAACATTCACGCCTAATCCCAATAATGAGGGTGAACGCGCAGGACTTACAGTAATGGGCCTGAGCTATGCAGATATTGCCATAGAAAGCAAAAAGGATGGACTGCATCTTATTTATGGCTCCTGTACGAATGCTGATGGAAGCCACGCCGAAGATGTAAATGATATTGTTAAGCTTACTGTAGCAACGGTCTATCTGCGTGTGCAGGTAACGGCCGGAGCTAAGTGCAAGTTCAGCTATAGTTTGGATGGTAAAACATTTACTGATGCCGGCGAACCCTTCCAGGGCGTACCGGGCAGATGGATAGGCGCGAAGGTAGGGCTGTTTTGTACGCGTGACACGCAAAGTAATGATGCCGGTTATGCAGATGCAGACTGGTTCCGTGTACAAAAGATCGATTCGAACTAAAAAATACCGATGAAAAAAATATTACTATTAGCAGCCGGAGTTTTACTGCTGACTAAGGCTGCTATTGCGCAGGATTTTATAGAAATATGGCCGCATGGGCATATCCCGAACTCCAAACATCGGAAACTGAAGGACAGTATTGCCAATGAGCGAAACTACCGTGTGATGCTGCCCGGAATGTACGCTTACTTCCCCGGCAAGCAGGAAAATCAGGGAGCTGCTGTTGTGATCTGTCCCGGCGGCGGTTATGAGCATCTGGCCTACGTGATCAGCGGGCTGCAGGTGGCAAAATGGTTCAATACTATGGGTATTACCGCCTTTGTGCTTGATTACCGAATGCCCACTTCTCCTGATCTTATTCATAAAGAAATTGGTCCGTTAATGGATGCGCAGCGTGCTATACGCTACATCAGGGCCAACGCTGTAAAATGGGGAATTAACCCGACCAAAGTAGGTATAATGGGTTCGTCATCCGGTGGGCATCTGGCAGCTTCGACAAGTGTTATCAGCGATGATGTTTCAGCAATAAAGGATACCATCGACAAGTATTCATACAAGCCTGAT
>JBQCIS010000251.1:0-2958 GCA_051953515.1 Mucilaginibacter sp. | reverse complement strand
GTTTAAACATGGCATTGGCGATAATTCAGGGTGGATTACCATCGATATTAAAGTAACCGGCAGTAAACTATTTTTAAAGGTGGGAAACAGTTGCAGCGCTTCCGTTAAGGTCAATAGCACTGGTTTGGGTCTTCGAAACGTTAAGCGCCGGCTGGAGCTTTCTTATCCTGGCGCCTACGAGTTGCATATGGCCAACAATGGTGATTTTTTTGAAGTAGATTTAAAGGTAGACTTATGAACAGCATCGATTGTATTATAGCTGATGATGAGGCGTTGGCGCGGGAAGTTATAGAAAGCCATGTAAGAAAAATTGAGCGCCTGAATATTGTGGCTACCTGTAATAATGGTGCAGCTGTATTTAATGCATTGAAAGTTTATAAACCCAGCCTGCTTTTCCTGGACATACAAATGCCGCACATTACCGGCATAGAATTACTGCGAACACTCAAGAATCCGCCGGCAGTTATCATTACTACCGCCTACCGCGACTATGCGATTGAGGGCTATGAGCTTAATGTGATCGATTACCTGTTGAAGCCTATTTCATTCGAGCGTTTCTTAAGAGCTATCGAGAAATATGAAATGTGGATTGAGCCGGGTAAAAAGGAGGTGGCTGAGACGTATAAAGAGCACGCTAAGGCCACCGATGAGGCTTTTATCTACATCAAATCAAACAAAAAAATGATCAGGGTGCTGTTGGCCGATGTTTTATATATCGAGGGCTTAAAAGACTATGTTAAGATACATACATCTGCTCAGGGTTATATTACCTATCAAACACTTACTTATTTCGATGAAAAATTACCAGCCGACGGCTTCCTGCGGGTGCATCGGTCATACATTGTATCTACCCGGCATATCAATGCATATACAATAACCCATATTGAAATTGGTGAGCACAATATACCCATCGGCAATACCTACACGCGCGAAGTGCAGTCTAAGCTAGGACGGTAAATACCAATAAAGTATTTGGCGTCGTTTAAAATTACAACTACTTGTTAGCTTAAGAATAAATTAAAAAAAGCATTAGTTAGCCCTGCGCGCATTTACTTAGGCAGCTTTATTATTTTCCTTGTTGTATTTTTTATTGGCATACCCGCCGCTAACTTTGGCAATAAGCATCATGTTCCTTTCGGCGATTTTATTTTTGTATTTACGGTTTATGCTATAGTGCTTTTTTGTATTAGCATATTTACTTCGGTTGTTTACTGGCGATGGTTTAAAAAACACTGGTATATCAACCTTGCAGTTGCTACAGGCTCAGCTTACTTTATCGACATCTATCTTTTGAACGGGTTTTTGACAGGACTGTAAACATTTTATTAAAGTTAGCGTTAAGTGTGCGGGCAAAGCTGTAGATTTATAAAAACACGGCGGCCCTACAATGTCTGACAAAAAGCTACCCCAAAAAGTTGCCCGGGAATTAACCTATACCGAAAAGGTTTGGCATACAGTAGGTATTGTAGCTATAGTAGCCGTTTTGATTCTGATAGCCCGGGTGGCATTTGGCGTGCTGCTGGTGGCTTTGGCGGGATGCCTTATTTCGGTATATTTTCACGGACTTGGTGATATCATACAGCGCAAAACCAGCTGGAAAAGGCGAACAGCCATGCTTGTTTCTGTTACTGGTTCATTTATTATATTGGCTTTTTTGCTTTGGTTTATGGGCAGCAAGATACAAGTCCAGGTGTCGGAATTAAGCGATACCTTGCCCCACACCATTCATAACGCGAAACTAAAGCTAGCTGAAACACCGCTTGGCCGTAAAGTGCTGGAGGCCACCTCCGGGGGCGATCCCGACAAACTGTTTGCCACTGCCAGCCAGTTCTTCAGCACCACTTTTGGCGTACTGGGCAATATTTATATTATACTTTTTTTGGGTATATTCTTTACCGCCAGCCCCTCCCTTTATAAAGACGGTTTGATACTGCTAATTCCGCCTGACAACAAAGACCTTGCCCGAAAAATAGTTAACCGCATTAGCCTGTCGTTAAAAGGGTGGCTTAAAGGTACCATGATATCTATGGTGTTGCTGGCTATTCTGTTACCTGTCAGCTTAAGTTTAATGGGTATCCCAATGGCATTGGTACTGGGATTGCTGGCTGCAATATTAGTTATCGTACCCAACTTCGGCTCTTTTATAGCTATGATACCGGGCGTATTGCTGGCGCTTACTATTGACACCAATACGGCCATTATCGTAGCGTTAATTTATATCGGCGTGCAAACCCTTGTACAAAATATCATAGCGCCGCTTATCCAGAAAAAAATGATCAATATGCCCCCTGCGCTTACCATCATTGGCCAGCTGATTATGGGGGTACTCGGCGGTGCCATGGGAATTATTATGGCCGTTCCGGCTATTGCCATCCTGATGATATTGGCCGATGAAATGTATGTGAAAAGGATTAATCCTGAATTGAGGGATTAAGATATTAGGGTTTCCAGGACAGCTCAGAATTTTTTGTTGGTTTTTATCATTATTGATTGTCAACTATTTTAACCATTATGGCGAGATGTGACTATAACGTTTAGGTTTGTGACTTGTTTATCTCGTAAACCAACTCCACCATTCCATTTTTGTAGGGCGGTAGAACTCTTTAGGTGTAATGCTTGCTCCGCTTTTATGCCATAAAAGAAGGGCCTCCCCTCGCCTAAAATTATCGGCAGTACGGACATTCTTATCTCATCAGCCAGTTTTAAATTAATAAAGTCTTTGGCTAGTTCAGCACCGCCCACCACCCAAACGTTTTTAAATCCGAGCCTTAAACGTTCATTTATCAGGTGTTCCAATTCCCCCGAATAGAACTCGATATTTGGTCTTTCAGCCGGCAGGTTGCGACTGCTTAAAACAAACGTCGGCAGATCACCATAAGCCCAGCCATACGATTTAGAAAGCTCTAAGGCATGTTCGTATGTTCGCGAGCCCATTACGTAGCAGTCTATCGATTTAAC
>JBQCIS010000250.1:0-29116 GCA_051953515.1 Mucilaginibacter sp. | reverse complement strand
GGTGACTAAAGTTTTCGGCTATTTCTGCATTGATAGCGTTCCGTGTAGCAGGGTTGATGTTGGTACACAGTTCTCTGATCTCACTCAGACTGAACAGCGGCACGTTAATGGCCGGGTTGCCTTCCACAGGTTTCCCTTCGTACCAACTGCTTGTATCTTCCATTTCATGACGGTGGTTGAGCCAGGTAGCTGAGCGCATGGTGAGTACCAGCTTAAAGTTCTCATGATCCTTATAGAATGAAAACACGTCGAGCAACTGGTTAAATAACAAATGAAACTGGTTTTCTTTAAGCGTATGCTCGTCTATTCCGTCTATTACCAGGTAAAAGTTGCCCGGGTGTTTCCGGTTGATATCCAGCAGGGCCGAAAAGTGGTCGTCAACGCCATAGCCCAATAATGATAACAGCCACTCGTTAATATCCTTGCCGCTTACAAATACATTAATTAATGCGCTGCTGCTAAAAAATAAAACAATATCATTACCGCTTCCAATAATGTTCATTGCCATTTTCTCTTCCACCCAGTGGCATAGTGCTATTGTTTTGCCATAACCGGCAGGCGCAGCAAGTACAGTGGCGGTATAGTTGTTGCGTATAAATGCATTAAAATGCTCGTCCATAAACCTGCGCCTGATGGTTTGCCCGTAAGGTATGCCTGAGCGGTTTTTAAGCGCCTGCAAGGTAAAGTTTGTTATCTTGTTCGCATTGTGCCTGATGTGGTCCCATTGTACATCCTGTACGGGGTGATCCTTTTTAGGTGTACTGTTACTGTCACAGTAATCAGCCCAGCTGCCGAAACCACAATACTGTGCCATAGCGTCAAGCGTAAACTGTGAAGGCTTAAACTTACTATAGGCAAACCCATAAACCCGCTTAAGCGTGGTTTCGCTTAATTGGTGGCCGGTTTTTTTATAAATGAGTGATGAGAGGGCTTTACAATCAGACGGCAATACGCCTTTATACCCTCCGGTTGCAAGCACGAGGCTTTTCAATTCGCCAAAATGTTGTACAACAAACGATGTCATGTATTCGAGCAGGTTAGGTGTTAGGTTTAAAAAAAGCGTAGCCAAATATTAACCATTTCAGATTAACATAGCCCATTAGGCAAACCGCTTATCACCAATAGTTATGCAGCTTGCCAGGAGAATAAGAAACGCAGGTTTAAATTCAGATTAAAGATAACAGTTATTAATCGTCAGGCAAATTAGTTTGCTAAAACCAACCTGATACAATGACTAACAGAACTTGCCGTGGTTACATCGCCTTTCAGTATTGTCTTACCTGTTTTATAATCGCGGGCTATCTCCCGGAGTTTTTGTTCAAGTTCGCGGCATAGTGTACCATCGGTATCGTATTTCAGGTATTCAAGCGTCGCCTGTCCGGAAAGGTTATAGGGTTTATTTATAGGTAAACCACATATCTTTAATATCTCCAACTTGATCTGGTTACTTATAAAGATCTTCTCCATGTGCTATATCACGATAAGGGTTGTTCATGTGTAATGTTATCTCCTTATACGTTCATCAAATCCAATAGGTTATTAAAGTGTTTAAATTAATTTCAGAAAAATTTAATGATTTTTTCATGCTTCTATCGTAAAGATTTATCAATATAAATTAAATGAAAATATTTAGTTATGGATTTATTTATACAACCAAAAGTTGTATAAAATTAAAAAACAGGTATATCTACCTGGTACATAAACCGGGGAATTAATGTTTGTGAAAAAGTATCTGCTATACCGGTAATTGAACCACCGAATATTTTATGGCAAACAGTACAAGGCCCGCCGTGTTACGGCATCCGGTTTTAATGAGCAGGTTATTCCGGTGGCCTTCCACTGTACGTGTGCTCAAAAAAAGCGCTTCAGCTATCTCGGCATTGCTCATCTCTTTGCAGATCAGGCGCAGCACCTGTATCTCACGTCCGGTAAGATGCACCGGCACATTGCTGATGTTTCGCTGCGCGATCATCTTATTGCCACTGGCATTCTGAATAGCTCTGAGTACGTTATTATTAAAGTAAAAGCCTGTTTTATGAACAGTTTCTATTGCCAGTATCAATTCCTCTTTGTTGCAGTTTTTGGCAAGATAGGCCGCTGCGCCGGCGTTTATCATCTGGGCGATCAACAAGGGCTGCACATGTACAGACAGTATAATGACACGCATGTATGGATGCTCTTTATTTAGGATGCCGTTTAGTTCGATGCCGTTCATCCCCGGCATATCCATATCGAGCAATACTATTTCAGGCTTCGGAATATCGGCATCCTTCAACTTTTCCAGGAAGGTGAGGCCACTATCTGATGCCGAAACTATCTCAAAGGTGTCAACGGTATCAATAAGCAAAGCGAGACTTTCCCTAAAAAGGTTTTGGTCGTCTACAATGCTTATTTTTATCTTATCCATTTTTAAACAGGCTGAACAGGTTTATAGCTGATCGTCATATTAAAACCGTTTCCTCCTTCAGCTATGTTGTATGACGCGTTAACCACTGTAAGCCGGCTCTCAATATTTTGCAGTCCCATGCCTTTTTTCTGTTTACCGGGTTTCAGGCCCTTGCCATTGTCTGTATATGCTATCATAATACCCTCAGCGTTGTTACTGAACCTTATAGTTGTTTTTGTAGCGCCCGCATGCTTAATAGTATTGTTCACCAATTCTTCCAGTACCCGGTAAAATGCCAATGCAACATGCTGGTCCAATTGCTGCAAGGCTTCTTGTGCATCGTCTATCAATGTAATTTCCAACTGGCCGGAATTATTAATAAAAGAGCACTTTTCTTCGATTGCTGCTGCCAAACCATAGTAGCTTAAAACCGGTGGTGACAGGTTATGCGATATATGACGAACATCTTTTATCACCTTGTCGATAATGTCCTTGCTCATGCCGATGTACTTATTGCTCTCGGGGTCTTTTGAATCGGGTTGAAGCATTTCAATGGTCAACCGCAGGCTCGAAAGCGCTGTGCCCACATCGTCGTGAAGGTCCTGACCGATACGTTTGCGTTCGGCCTCCTGCGAGTCTATCACTACCTGTAACAGTTCTTTTTGGTGCGCAAGTTCGGCCTGCTGTAGTTGCTGGCGTTGACGCAGCATTTTGTTTTGGCCACGGCTATTGATCAGGATGAAAGACACCGCCAGTAATAGCATGACTACCATTACCAGGGCTACGATTATAAAGATATTGTCTGCGAATGCTTGCATTTGTAAATACCGATAGCAATTAAAATAAATTGTACCACGATAGCTAAGGTATTAATTTCCCAAAGAATGATAAAAACCGTAACATTCAGGTTTACTTTTAGCATCAGGTTATAAAAAAGGGTTAATATCACCGCAGAAGCACAATAGATGAGTAAACCTGAGCTGATCCAGTTAATAGGGTTTGTGCTCCATTGCTCTTCAATATTAGCTTGTGTTTGTTGGCTTATATAAACAATAGCATACAGCATGGTAAGGCCGCTTTGAAGCGCAAGCGGATAAATATTCATCGGATTGTTTTTTTCAAGGAACCAATAATCTGCTATCCATAACAGGTAATATACAATAAGGAAAATAATTATGGTTGTTTTCCATTTTTTGCTCAATACCTGTATAAAGAAAGCTGATATAAAAGGAAAGTCTAAAACAGCGAGCGTATCTACATAAGGCTTGCTTTGCTGATGATAAATAATAGCCATAACTGAGTTCAGGCTATCCATCAGCGCGTAAAGCAGCGTGAAGTAAAAAATTATCTTAAGAGGGGTGCTAAGATATTTATAGTTCAATATTCCGATAAGAACCGGTATAAATTCAAAAATGGGGACAATATATACGGCTAACCACTTGAATACCTGAATCATTGAAAAATGATGTTTATCTGCTAAATATTCAAAATTTGTAGCAGATAAACATCAATGAAATGAAAAATTATCCATTTAGTACACCACCTGTAGGGCACACCGGCGGACAATAAACAGGCGGCGGGGTTATATCCGATTCTCCGTTAGATAGTTCAATCACGTCTACCTGATCTTTGGTCGAAACGGTTACCAATTTAAAACTCGTTGGGTCTTCAGCGTTCTCCAGTCCCAGATAAATACGTATGCCGTCAGCATCGGGGTTGCGCTCTAAAAGAGTTTTTATCTTATCTATACTTATCCAAAAAGATCGCAGGTCAAATTCGTTGTTTGACGCCGCAAGATAAGTGCGCCAATTGCTTGTTGCTTCGATCGCCTCTTTAACGGGCATTGAGCCGGGGTGTGGGTTTTGGTTATGCTCAGTAGTCATAATAAGGGAGTTTGTAGATTAAGTTTAATTACTTAAAATTAATATTTTTTTGTTATAATGAACATATACGCCACCGTTAGTTCTTTGTTTCAACAGAATAATTTGATTATGTTATAAATTAAACCTGCATAGAACGTATTTGCCGTACGCGCGGTTTATACTCAGCGGGTAACACGTTTTCAATAAAAAGTGTATCTATTTTAAAATATCTGCCAAGTTTATAGCAGAACAGCAACGGCATTAATAATCCCGGCTTGCCCAAATTAAGCATCCTGTTTACCCGTTCAGGAACAATAAGCGCCTGAACCCTTTTTAACACCATGTATCTTATTGCGCCCAAGTGTTTCCGGTATTGCTTATACAGGTCTGTGGTAAAATCGCTGTAAACAAGATCATTTTCGAGGTGATCGCGGTGCATTAGCTGCCATTCTTCATAAGTTTTTGGTAAATCATGCAACCCCATACGTATGCCTACCCGGTAAAACACATCGAAGACTTCATTTTTTTCAACCCGGCTTAACGGACGATATAAAACTTCATAAGCACGTATAGAGTACCATATCAGCATAAATAACACATCACGATAGGCCCAGTCGGGAATCTGGGTGCCGCGGTTATGCTCAACAGTTTTGTGGATGTTTGTAATCTGATCGATATACGCATTCGCCTCCTCCAACGGCGAAAAAATAATGAAACGGGCATAAGTCATTGTCGAAAACAACCGTCCGAGCGGATCTGCCGGCAGGCGCCCGGTAAAATACAACCAGTCAACAGCCTTATTCAGTGCAAATTCAGCAGCGGCCCCCGCGAAGATAAACAACACCGAATCTGCCCTGCTCCATATTTGCCGTACTATCGAATTTTCATCAACAAAGCGTTCCATCTTCTTATCATACATTTTTCATACGGCTTAGTTTTCTGATCATCGGTTACAGGGCAGTAATATCACCAATATTTTTCGTCTTTTTCAAGCCATTTGCAATACTGGCGATGAAGTTATTATATACAGCGTACGCAAATATTTATAACGCATCTTCCGGGTATAGCTTTTAAAGGTATTGCCGCCTGCTTTAAACAAGCGCCGGTGTGCAACCCATACCAGCGTTGAGGTAAAGTAAAAGAACAGCTTATAAAACCATCGCCCCAGCACTTTTTCAACCGTGGTTTTTCTATCAAACATTACTGCCAGCCGCTCTGTCTGAAAAGTAATATGGTACGCTTCATCTATCAGTATATCAGTACATATCTGCTTTAGTAAGGTGCATTTTGTCGCGTCTTTTAGTGCCTGGTAAAATATCTGTGCAGTGCTTTCAACTACAATAACAGCCAGCGTCCAGGCTTCCATGCTGCTGTTCATGTACCGTACCTTGCGGAACATTGAGTCGCCCCAATTCTTCTCAATCAGAGGCTGGTCAATAAGCTGCAAATACCTTCCGAGGTTCCCGCCGTGTTTTTGCTCTTCCTTTATAAATAGTTTTACGGCATCCACATAATCTTTGTCGCCAATAGCTCTTGCATATTTGGTAGAGGCAATAATAAGGTTGCGCCCTTCGGATGTTTCGCCCAATTGCCAGGCTTGTAATGATGGCAGTATGGTTTGTATTTCTTCAGGAGTGATCTGTGGCTGTACATCCCAGTTTACCCTTTGTTGCAGCGCGTTTGCCTTGAAATGCGCTATCCAGTTTTGACTTGTTTGCATACTGTTTAGTTTTCGATTTAATATTAAAAGTACTTTGTATTACAAAGTAAAGCGGCAAAAAAATAGCCTACGCTTTTTGTTGTCTGATTAAATTCTCCAAAGCGTGCAGGTGTTTCTTAAAAGCCGTTATTCCCTTTTCAGATGCCTTGTAACGCGTGTTCGGTTTGCGGCCCAAAAAAGATTTGATCACGCTGATGTATTCCTCTTTCTCCAGCGCCTTAAGGTGCGAGGCCAGGTTTCCATCAGTTACAGCAAGCAGGTCTTTCAGCGAATTAAAATCATAACTCTCGTTAGCAACCAGCACGCTCATGATCTGCAGGCGTATACGGCTCTCAAATGCCTTATCAAAATTATGCAGCGTTATTCCCACGGTCGTATTTATAGTACATAATGGTGCCGTATAAAATATGCAGCACGCCAAAACCTAATGCCCAGAAGATTAATCCATATCCTGGGAAAAGTAAAGCGATCAGCCCCAGTATTATTTCCATTATCCCCAGCCACCGCACATCGCCAAAAGTATACTGACTGGCGGCAGCCAGCGCAAGTCCATAAAAAATTAAGCATCCGGGTGCAATTATACCATAATGATGCTTTACCAGCAGTATAATTAAAAAACATCCGCCGGTGAATAACGGCAGCAAGCCATTTTTGAGCAGCGCCCTGCTGGTGGGGTTCCATACGGTTTGGTTACGGCGCTTTGCCTTGCGGGTAGTAAGCCAGATACCGGTGCTTACCGATAACAGCAATACTAAAAGTGCAACAGCCACAAGGCATTCTATCAGATTAAACTGGCCGTTATATACCCCCAAAACAGGCTGGTCGGATGAGCGGTCAAATACCTTACGCTCGAGATGAGTTGGTATAAGCGAATAAGCAATCGCGGCCCCTATTAGTGCATATACCCCTGCCATCACGCCGGATAGTCCACTTAGCGAAATAAACCGCGTGGAGCGTTCCATCATATTTTTGATGGAGCTGATGTCTTCATAAATGTCTTTATTTTCCATTATAAAGTACTTTGAAATGCAAAGTAAATAAATGAAAATTGATTTTTAAAACTTTTATTTAAATAATATAAGCATGTTCCCATCCCAACTTAGTGATATTGCGGTATTAAGAGAGAGCACATCATCGTAATTACGATCCATCCAATAACATTCTGCTATTTTTATATTAATTTTCCCAACTGAAACTCATTATTATGAAAAAACTGGCTCTGTTACTCCTCGCAATACCAATTGCGCTAAACTGTTTCGCGCAAACTCCTGAAAAGTCGCTTTTTTATACTCTCTCATTCCCGAATGCTGCCCACCACGAGGCAGAGATCGTTTTCACCATACCACAGGCGCCCAGCGGCGATTTTAAGGTGCGGATGAGCCGTTCGTCGGCAGGCCGTTATGCCACACATGAGTTTGGTAAGAATGTGTACAATGTAAAAGCGACTGATGTAGACGGAAATAACATTCCGCTCACCCAAATTGAGGGCGATGTATGGCAGGTTGGGTCGGATCACCCCGCAACAGTAAAAATTAGCTATACCTTATTTGCCAACTACACGGATGGCACTTATGCAAGTATAGACGAAAGCCACGCGCACCTGAACATGCCCGCAGTTTTTATGTGGATAGTAAGCCAGCAGGACCGCGCGATAAAGGTGGAATTTGACGACCTGGATAAATACAGCTGGAAGGTTGCCACGCAGCTGCATCACGATGGCGATAATGTGTACAGCGCACCTAACCTGCAATATCTGATGGACAGCCCAACCGAGCTTTCCAACTTTAACCAAAGCAACTGGAAAGTAACAAATACCGATGGTAAAACAGAAACCATTAACCTGGTTGCCCATTCAGACGATAGCCAGGCAGAAGTTGATAATTTTGCCAAAATGGTACAGAAAGTGGTGTTGGAAGAAAAAGCCGTTTACGGCGAACTGCCGAGCTATGATTATGGCGAATACACCTTTATTGAAGACGTATATCCCACCAACTCAGGCGATGGGATGGAGCATCGCAACTCTACCTGTATTGTTGAAACAGATAATAAGATAGCGGGTAATGAGGTGTCGGAGCTGAGCACCTTCTCGCATGAATATTTTCATAGCTGGAATGTAAAACGCATCAGGCCAAAATCATTGGAGCCATTCAACTTTGAGCATGCCGACATGAGCAGCGAACTTTGGTTTGCCGAAGGTTTTACCCAATATTATGGCGAGTTGCTGCTGGTGCGCGCAGGCTTCCATAGTGTGGACGAATATTGCCAGACCATCAGCAATCAACTGATCAATCAGATATTGAATACCCCGGCCGCTGCTAAATACCCCGAAACGCAAATGAGCCGTTATGCTGTTTTTGCTGACGCAGGCGTTTCTATCGACCCGACAAACATGGGTAATATATTCACCAGCTATTATACTTACGGTGGTGCAACCGCCCTCGCGCTTGATCTGCGCCTGCGCAGCGATTTCAACCTCACACTGGATGATTATATGCGCGCCGTTTGGCTGGCTTTGGGCAAAGTGCAGCACCCTTATGTAATTGCCGATCTGCAAAAGGTACTGGCCAAGCTCACCAACAATCCTAAGTTTGCCGAAGATTTCTTTAAGCGCTATATCTATGGCATTGAAAAAAACGATTATGCAGCCTTACTGGCTAAAGCCGGTATGGTTTTGCAGAAAGCTGCGCCGGGTAAAGCCTGGGTAGGGCCATTGTCTAACGGTTACCGCAGGGGGCGCTCCGGCATGGTGAATGGCAGCAGTGAAGATGGCTGGCTGATACAGAATAATACCGTAATGGGTACACCAATGTACAAGGCCGGCCTCGATGCCGGCGATATTGTGACCAAAGCAGATGGAAAGGACATAAAAACCGCGCAGGATTTTGCCACACTGGTAGCCGGTAAAAATATTGGAGATAAGATTGTGGTGGATTACAAAAACCGCACAGGGCAGCACCAAGCCACCGTTACGCTGGAAGAATCGCCTTACCTGGAAGTGGTAACGCTGGAGAAAACCGGCAAACAGCCCAGCGCTGCACAACTTGACTTCAGGAATAAATGGCTTTCATCAAAAGTTAAATAAAGTATGAAAAAGATAGTATCATTATTTGTATTACTCGCGACTGCTTCTGCCGTATTCGGGCAGGATGTAAATAAACTCATTACACATGATGAGGTATATCGTGTAATAAAAACCCTTTCAGCAGATGACATGCAGGGCCGTGCCACATTTACACCCGGTATTGAAAAAGCCGCTAAATTTATTGAGGGAGAATATAAGGCGATGGGACTTACTCCTATGGCCGGTAATGATGGGTTCAGGCAGAATTTCACCCTGTTCCGTTCAAATATATCAAAAGTTGCCGCCACTATTAACGGACAATCCATAGCTCCTGAAAATCTCGCGGTGATGTCGGGTACAGCATTTAACTGGTCAAATAACGCCGATGTGCAGGTAGAGATGCTTAGTAAGGGAATGGATTTCCGCAAAGCATACTTTGGCTATCGCAATGTGCATAAAAAGCAACTGATATTGGTGGATAGCTCCTTTGCCGGCATTTTTAAAAGGATACATGATATTTCAATGTCGGGGAAGGTAACCCTAAAACCTGATACTTCAAGCATGCCTATTGTTTTTGTTTTGGGTAAGTTTGATAATGCAGCATCGTTCCAGATATCCTGCGATGCGGAAACCAAAGAATTGCCTGCCTGCAATATTGTGGGAACCATCCCCGGTAAAAGCCGCCCTGATGAATATGTGATCTATTCCGGTCATTATGACCATTTGGGCATATTGCCTGCAGTTAAAGGCGATAGCATTGCCAATGGCGCCGACGACGATGCATCCGGCACAACTGCCGTGATCACGCTGGCACGATACTTTAAAAAACTGAATAATAATGCCCGTACGCTGGTATTTGTGGCATTTACCGGCGAGGAGATCGGTGAACTGGGTTCGCAACATTTTGCAACAACCGTAAACCCCGATAAGGTGGTAGCAATGTTCAATATCGAAATGATTGGCAAGCCGTCCAAGTTCGGGCAGAACAGCGCATTTATTACCGGGTTCGACCGTTCTGACTTTGGTAAGATATTGCAGAAGAACCTGGAAGGGACGCCCTTTAAATTCTATCCCGACCCATACCCGTCACAAGATCTTTTCTATCGCAGCGATAACGCATCGCTTGCCCGTGTAGGCGTACCTGCGCATACTATTTCAACTGATCAGATTGATATAGATAGCTTATATCATACGGTAGGGGATGAGCTGAAAACGTTGGATGTGGATAATATTGTGTCAACCATTCGCGCTATAGCATTAAGTTCAGGAACGATCGTTTCAGGACAGGATACACCGACACGGGTTGCAAAGCTGGAAAGATGACATCAGGCGATATTATCAAAATAGCCATTGTGGGTCCTGAGTCTACGGGTAAATCCACCATGTCGGCTTACCTGGCTCAATATTATCAAACCATTTGGGTCCCCGAGTTCGCACGCGGCTATTGCGAAAAGCTTACCGAGCCCTGCACCTGGCAGGACGAGGTTAATATGTTTTACGGTCAGTTGGCTTTGGAAGAGGAGTATCTGCCCAAAGCCAACCAACTGCTCATTTGTGATACTACTTTTATCACCGTAAAGATCTGGAGCGACCAAATTTTCGGCGGCGCACCGCAGGAAGTGTTAGATGAACTGCCCAAACATCCGTACGACCTCTACCTGCTGCTCAATATCGATCTGCCCTGGGAAGAAGACCCGTTGCGCGATTTCCCGCACATGCGCGAGCATTTTATGGAAGTATGGCACAAGGAACTAAAGGCGCTCGATGCCAATTATGTGGTAATATCAGGCAGAGACCAAAGCCGGTATGATGATGCTGTACGAGCGATTGATGCGTTTTTGTCTGAACTATGATTTTTAACATCGCGTCATTGCTTCGTTCCTCGCAATGACGATAGCGCTCTCTCAAGTGGAATGCGACCCGGTTGACTCACCCGGTCATCGCTATGCTCGACCACCCTCTCTCACCGCTGCGCGGAAAGAGGGTAGCTACAATATTACACCACAGTATTTTTGTATAAACATTCCGGCTTGGCCCTCTTTCAGCGTAGCGATGAGAGAGGGCCAAACAGCGAAGCGCATTCGGGGTGAGTCAACCGGGTCGCGTGCATTAACAAAGCGATGCGTTAGGGATAGGAACGGATACCGGCCCTGCGGTTAATGCCCGTGCAGTATGAGTGGATAGCGCGGGCCGAAGGCAACGCCCGCATTATTTGAAAGCAGATCTCTACTACTAACAATAAGGCGCGATTAAAAAAATCTTAACTTCATGCAACGTTCTGAAAATTGGCGTGTCTTATTTCCTGAAAGCTGCAAAAATTGGAAACCTTATATATCGATAAACACTACGAGTTGGTAGTTGCTTGCAAACAAGGCAGCAAAAAAGCCTGTTACGAGCTCTACAAACTCTATTCAAAGGCGATGCTGAACGTTGCCTTCAGGATAGTAGGCGATATCGCTGAGGCGGAAGATGTTTTGCAGGAAGCGTTCTTGGATGCTTTTAATAAGGTAAAGGATTTCAGGCAGGAAACCACATTTGGCCTTTGGCTGAAACAGATTGTGGTAAACCGTTCTATTAACCTGTTGCGCAAACGCAAAATGGATATGATAGACATGGAAAACGAGCAACTGGAAAATATACCCGACGAAGAGGCTGATGACGACGAAGAGGTGCTGCTGAAAGTGGCGCAGGTAAAGGATGCCATGAAGCAATTGCCCGAAGGTTACCGTGTGGTGCTTTCGCTGTATTTGCTGGAAGGCTATGACCATGAGGAAATAGGGCAGATATTGGATATATCTGAAAATACCTCGAGGACACAGTTTTTGCGGGCTAAAAGAAAATTAATGGATATTTTAAAAGTAAGAGGGATAGCATAATGAGCAAGCGCTTAGAAGATTTCATTAGAGCGAACAGGGAGGAATTTGATGATCTTGAACCACGGGCAGACCTATGGAGCAGGATAGAGATGCAGCTGCCCACGGAGGAGGAAGTGCCAAAAAAGCGTGAAGCCAAAACCTTTTCGTTAGGTTTTGTGCTGCGGGTTGCCGCATCGGTGGTAATATTGATGGGGTTGGGCTTTGTAATATTTTTTAAGAGCATTGAGCAGCGCCATGTAGACCTGGCGGCTATTAACCCTGAGTACGCTAAACAACAGGTGCAATACGCCTCGATGGTGCAAAGTAAACGTGTGGAACTGAAAAAAGTAGCCGCAGCAGACCCTCAGCTCTATAAAGAGTTCAGCGGTGAGATAGCCAAAATGGACTCGACCTACAAAAGATTAAATGCCGAACTGGCAACCAGCCCCGACCAGGAGCTTGTGCTACGCGAAATGATACGTACGTTGCAGGTGCAACTGGATGTGCTGAACCGCCAGTTAAGCGTTATTGACCGGTTTAACGAAGTAAAAAGTGCCGATAAAAATGAAAATAAAAATATATAAGCCGATAATAGCCACCCTGTGCCTGCTTGCCGGAACAATATGCTCCGCACAGGTACAGCCGCCGGCATCTCCAGTCCCGCCGGCCGAACCGGAACAACCGGTAATTGCAAACATTTCGGCTAACGATGAAGTGGTATCGGTAAAGATTGACGGTAAATGGCTGTCGTCTCAGCTAAGTAACCTGAAAGGTATCATCGCTTCTGCAACTGACGAGGTAAACGATGCCTTAAAAGACGCCGATATTGAGATAGATGGTAAAACGGCGCATATTTCCATAAACAACCCGCATAGCTATAATCAGAACAATATACAGCAGGATGCCGCTTCTACACGTACTTACAGCAAAACTTACCCGGCTAACAGCGACGATAAACTGGTGATTGATAACAGTTATGGAAATGTAGTGGTAAATACCTGGGATAAGAATTATTTTAAGGTTGATGTGCAGATAAAAGCATCGGCGAGAAATGCCGGTGATGAAAAGGATATGTTGGACGACGTAAGCATCAGCGATGCAAAAGATGGCTCAACCGTGGCTTTCAAAACCAATATTGATAAAGGTAAAAGCATCTGGAAAACCATATTCGGCGGCGAGTGGGGCGATCACAAGGTGAGCATCAATTACACGGTGTATATGCCATCGCGCAATGAATTGGTTATCCGCAACCGCTACGGTAATACCGAACTGCCTGACCTAAGCGGCCGTGTAACTATTGAATCAGCATACGGTTCACTGCGTGGCAGATCGTTAAGCGGCGAAAGCACTATCAGGGAGCGTTATGGCAACATTGATATCGGCAATCTCGGTACAACGGCTATTGATCTTTCTTATGGAAATTTATCGCTGGGTAGCGTACGCAGTATACAGGCCAATGCCAGCTACAGTGGTATTAACATTGATAAGTTGCGCGAATCAGGCGCGTTTAACATCCGTTATGGCGGCGGATTGAAAATAGAGGATATGGACAGAGATGTGAATCGCCTGGCAGTAAATACCACCTATTCAAGCGTAAATGTAGGCTTGAGCGGTGATGAAAATACCGACTTTGACATTGTAGTTCACTATGGCGACTTTAATTACCACGACCACGCGGTAACGATAACCAGTAAATCTCCCGGCGATAACGATCGGGGCCCGCATACCACCAAAAGCTTTAAAGGCTATGTAGGGAGGGGCGGTTCAGGCAAAAGCATCAGCATAAATGCCAGCTATGGCAGCGTGCAGTTTGACTGAGGTTGGTTGATTGGGTGAATGGTTGATTAAGTGGGTGGTTACGAATAGCTGAACCACTCACTTAATCAACTCAATTAACCATTCACTACTCTACACAACAACCCCTTCAGGTATTCACCCTCGGGGAAGGATGACCTCACCGGGTGGTCTTCCGGCTGGCAGAATTGATAGATAAATTGTACCTGCTTACCGGCATCAAGCGCGGCCCAGGCCAGCACCTGCTTAAAGGTTTCCATATCCATTGCGCCGGAGCAGGAGAAGGTGGCCAATAAGCCGCCATTATTCAGCAGTAACATCCCCAAACGGTTCAGATCTTTGTAAGCCCGCGAAGCCCTGTCGAGCGCAGAGCGGGATGGCGCATATTTAGGCGGATCGAGTACGATGATATCAAACTTTTCGTCCTGCTCCCGGAATGCCCGTAATTGCTTATTTACGTCAGACTGAATGGCGGTGTGTTTGGCGCTATCCAGGTTATTGAGTTTAATGTTTTGCTTTAAGGTTTCAATCGCCAATCCCGAACTATCCACGCTGGTAACCGATGCTGCGCCATTGTGCAGCGCGTTCAGCGTAAAGCCGCCGGTATAGGAAAAACAATCCAGCACTTTTTTGCCTTTGGCATGTGCAGCCAGTATTTTGCGGTTATCGCGCTGATCGCAGTAGAAGCCGGACTTCTGGCCTTCGGCAATATTGATGTTGTAGAGGATATTGTTTTCCTTCACCTGTACATTTTCAGGCGGCTGCGTAGCGGTAAGCGCAGCGTTATGTGTTTGAAGGCCTTCGTGCTCGCGCGAGGAAGCATCGCTCTTATCAAAGATGCTTTTAGGGCTCAGCAGGTGCTGCAGTTCGTTTATTATCACGGGCATTACCTTCTCAATGCCCGATGTAAGCACCTGTACAGCCAAATGGTCCTCGTATTTATCTACTATCAGGCCCGGTAAATAATCCGCCTCGCTGAAAATCAGACGGCAGGTATTGGTGCTGCCATCTGCCAGTAATTCTTTACGCCCGGCAACGGCAGCGGCTACTTTATTGCGGAACCAGTCGTCGTTTACGGGTATATTTTCATCCCATTCCAGTAAACGCAAGGCTACCCGCGACTGATCATTATAAAACCCATAAGCCATAAAGCCGCCTTTGGCGTCGCTAAGGCGAACGATGTCGCCGTTGGCGGGTTTACCCTTCACGCGCTCTATTGCACCCGAAAATACCCATGGATGGCGTTGTAGTACCGCCTTCTCTTTTCCCTTCTTAAGGATAACTTCAAACATTTGGCAAAGGTAAGAAAGTTGCAAACTTTCTTGATCTTTTGGCTTCAGTTATAAACTGAAGCCAGTTGAGAGGCAGGATGGAGAGATACTGGTTTCAGTTTATAACTGAAACCCCAGATAAAAGCAGTTTGCAACTGCACAAAGATCAATACAATAAAACAATATCCAATAACCCTTTAATACCTGCATAATCTCTTGCACTGCTATAAACATAATGCTCTGGTTCTTCAACTATGCCTTCAGTAACAGGGTTATTATGCAAATAATTTAAGAGTTGATCGATCATGTTATTATCTAAACAAACGGGATGGTTATCCTGCTGCCAAAATTGATAGACCTTATTATTGCTGTTTCTCTCAGCGTTTGATCGGAAAAGCCATAACATCCATCGTTTTCTGCTTTCTTGTATGTTGGCATTAATTTCAGCAATTAACTTTTTACTTGTAAATTTTTTAAGATCGCGCAAAATATCCGATAAGTTATGATCTTCTTTTGCGGATGCAATTAAATGCACATGATTATTCATAATCACATAGGCATAAACGATCAAGCCTTTGTTTTTCTGACAATATTTTAATGATTCAAGGAATAAGTCTTTATAATAAGGCCTCGATAAAGCATCAACCCATTCTCTACGGCAAACGTGATAAAGTAAATTTCCTGGCTATTGTGAATTCGGTATTTGGAAGGCATAGTGAAGAAAGTTACAAACTTTCTTTGATCTTTTAGGCTTCAGTTGCAAACTGAAGCCAGTTGTAAGAATATATTGTTCCGAATACTGGTTTCAGTTTATAACTGAAATCCCAAATAAGAGCAGTTTGCAACTGCATAGCGTCATTTAAAATACCCGGAATTTTTATAATTTTAGTCATGCCCATCTTTCATAAATACAAATCGTTATTATTCTACAGCGCTGCCCTGGCGTTCGTGCTGCTTTTATTAAGGTGGATGGAATGGCAATTGATCTTCATCAACAATTCGTTTGAGGTATATGCCGGCCTTATTGCTGTTATATTCACGTTGCTTGGCGTATGGGTGGCGATGAAGGTTTCAAAGCCTAAAACTGTGCTTATAGAAAAAGAAATTTTAATAAAGGCCGATGCCGAATTCAAGATCAATGAAAAGGTGGTAAGCGAACTTGGGTTAAGCAAGCGCGAGCTGGAAATACTGGAACTGACGGCGAAAGGCCTAAGCAATAAGGAAATTGCAGATCAGTTGTTTCTATCGTTAAACACAATAAAAACGCACTTATCAAACATGTTTCTGAAACTGGATGTGCAGCGCCGTACACAGGCGCTTGAAAAGGCGCGTAGATTGGGTTTAATACCTTAATACTTTAGGATGAAAGCATCGTTTTTTTGCGAAATCACCCGAAAGTATGAGCTGGATAAACAGCCTAAAACTGAACTTTACGGCATCAATAAATTAAACGCATGAAAAGATTTACGCTACTATTAAGCACTGCAGGAGGTGTGTTCGTTTCCATATTTATGGTTATCCTGGTAAAGTATTGCAATCCTCAGCACGCTTTAACCAATATGCTGATCACTTATACCGCCATGATCATTGCCTTCTCGGTGATATTTGTGGCCGTAAAAAAGGAGCGCGATAATAACGGCGGCGCTATCACATTCGGAAAGGCGCTTGGTATAGGGCTAATGATCACGCTTATTACATCAACTATTTACGCTGCCGTATGGCTGGTGGATTACTATGTTTTTATGCCCGACTTTATGGACAAATACACCGACCATATCATACAACAGTTGAAAGCAAGCCATCTTCCCCCACAGGAATTGAAAGAAAAGATTGATCAGGCTAATAGAAACAGGGAAATGTACGGATCATTTATAGGTATGACTATGGAGGCCTACATGGAGATACTCCCGGTAGGATTAATTGTTTCGATTATTGCAGCGCTGATATTAAAACGCGGCAGAAATAGGGAAGAGGTTGTTGCGACTTAGTTAAAATATTGTGTTTGTAAAAGCAGAGCCCGGTCAAGTATTCACACTTGACCGGGCTCTGCTTAGTTTGTAATTGTCATTCAACTAAAAAGCCCTACCCCGAAAACAATCGGAGCAGGGCCCACATAATTAACTTATATAACTGAACACTATATCCGGGCGATTAATAGTACCCGGATATGAGCACCAAGGGGGAAGTCAATTATAACTCTTTATTAACTGCAACCCATCGAATTACCGCAGTTCAAACATTTATAGCATGTACCCGAACGTACCGTTGTATGCCCGCACACGTTACAGCTTGGGGCATCGCTTTGTACGCCCATGCTCAGGTCAACCGAAAGGCTTAACTTTTTGGCCGAACCTGCATCTTCTGCTTTTACGGGAGCCGGCGAATAAATGTTGGTTTCGTCTGTATTAATATCGGTATCATCCATTTGCGGATTGCCAACCGGTGCATTTTGTTCGGTTATTACATGCACCAGGTCGGTACGGTTAAGGTATTCATAACCCAGCATCCTGAAGATATAGTCGATAATAGAGGTTGCGCTTTTGATATTGGCGTGACCCATTACCATACCTGCAGGTTCGAAACGAGTAAAGGTAAATTTCTCAACATATTCTTCCAGCGGTACGCCATATTGCAAGCCTACTGAAACAGCGATAGCGAAACAGTTCATCAGCGAGCGGAAGGTTGCACCTTCTTTGTGCATATCCACGAAGATCTCGCCTAAAGTACCGTCTTCATATTCACCTGTGCGCACGAATACGGTCTGGCCGTCAACGCTGGCTTTTTGCGTATAGCCGCGGCGTTTAAACGGCAGGCTCTTCTTCTGCACCACGCGCGAAAGCTGGCGCATGAAATAAGTATCCTGTGATTTTTCGATAATCGCTCTTGCAGCTTCTAAAACCTGCTCGGCGGTAAGGTCGCTTAGTTTTACGTTGGCTGCTTCGCCTAACACTTCTTCAACGCTGTCCAGTTTTTCGTCGGCTTCTTCCTTAACGTCAGATTTGGTTGAAAGCGGCTGCGATAATTTGCAACCATCACGGTAAAGCGCGTTGGCTTTCAGGCCCAGTTTCCATGATAGTTCGTAGCAATCTTTTATCTCGTCAACCTTGGCCTCGTTTGGCAGATTGATGGTTTTTGAAATAGCGCCAGACAGGAATGGCTGTGCCGCTGCCATCATTTTTATATGGCCGTGTGCGTGGATGTAACGCTCGCCCTTAGCGCCGCATTTATTAGCGCAATCAAATATCGGGTAGTGTTCTGTTTTCAGGTATGGAGCGCCTTCAATGGTCATGGTGCCGCAAACATATTCGTTTGCCTCGTTTATCTGTTTTCTTGAATAGCCTAATGCACGCAACAGGTTAAAGTCGGGTGCATTGTATTGCTCGGCAGTAAAGCCTAAACGGTTCATGACGTCTTCGCCCAAAGTCCACACATTGAATGCAAAGCTGATCTCGAATGCTGAAACAATGGCTTTGTCCAGTTTTTCCAGATCGGCATTGGTCAGCCCCTTTGCCTTCAGGCTGTCAGGATTGATGTGCGGTGCGCCGCTAAGCGTAGCTGCACCTTTGGCGTAGTTTACAATGGCATTGATCTGATGGTCGTCATAACCCAAATTTTTCAAAGCTTCAGGAACAGCCTGGTTAATGATCTTGAAGTAACCACCGCCTGAAAGTTTCTTGAACTTCACCAGCGCAAAATCAGGCTCGATACCGGTAGTATCGCAATCCATTACCAAACCGATGGTGCCTGTAGGGGCAATAACAGTGGTTTGCGCATTGCGGTAGCCATATTGCTCGCCCATTTCAACCGCTTTGTCCCATGCATTGCATGCAGCAGAAAGCAGGTAGTCAGGGCATTGTTTCTGGTCGATACCCGGAGGCAGGATTTCTAAGCCTTCGTAGTTTTCAGTTGAGTTATAAGCCGCGTAACGGTGGTTGCGCATTACACGCAGCATGTGCTGCTTATTCTCATTATACATACGGAATGGCCCAAGTTCGCGCGACATTTCTGCCGAGGTAGCATAGGCGGTACCTGTCATGATAGCAGTGATAGCGCCGCCGATTGCACGGGCCTTGTCGCTATCGTAAGGGATGCCGTTCACCATCAGGGCCGAACCTAAGTTGGCATAGCCAAGGCCAAGTGTACGGTAATCGTAGGATAGTTGCGCAACCTCTTTTGAAGGGAACTGTGCCATCAATACTGAAATTTCAAGCACGATGGTCCAGATGCGGCAACTGTGCTCGAAAGCTTTTACGTTGAATACGCGAGTTTCCGGATCGAAATAATGTGCCAGGTTAATAGAAGCCAGGTTGCAGGCCGTATTATCAAGGAACATGTATTCCGAGCATGGGTTTGATGCATTGATACGGCCACCTTCAGGGCAAGTATGCCATTCGTTGATGGTGCTGTCGTACTGAACGCCCGGGTCGGCACATGCCCATGCTGCGAAAGCAATGTCGTCCCACAGTTTTTGTGAAGATATTTCCTTAACAGTTTTGCCGTTCATGCGGCCTTTCAGTTCCCATGGTTTGCCTTGTTCCAGCGCACGGAAGAATTCATTACGGATACGTACTGAGTTGTTGGAATTTTGTCCTGATACAGTACGATAAGCCTCACCTTCGTAGTCTGACGAGTAGCCGGCAGCTATCAGCGCGGCAACTTTTTTCTCTTCTTCAACTTTCCAGTTTACGAAGCCTTCAATTTCGGGGTGATCAAGATCGAGACATACCATCTTGGCAGCACGGCGGGTGGTACCGCCCGATTTGATAGCGCCGGCAGCACGGTCGCCTATCTTCAGGAACGACATCAGTCCCGACGAATAACCGCCGCCTGAAAGTTTTTCGTTCTCGCCACGGATCTTGGAAAAGTTGGTACCCACGCCCGAGCCGTATTTGAAGATACGTGCTTCACGAACCCAAAGGTCCATAATACCGCCTTCGTTCACCAAATCATCTTCAACAGAAAGGATGAAACAGGCGTGTGGTTGCGGGCGCTCGTATGCGGAGGTTGATTTGCTTAGTTGTTCGGTAATTGGGTCGACATAGTAGTGACCCTGTGGTTTGCCGGTAATGCCGTAAGACGTATGCAAACCAGTGTTGAACCATTGCGGTGAGTTTGGAGCAGCAAGCTGGCCGGTAATGGTGTAAACAATTTCATCATAAAATATTTCCGCATCTTTGGTGGTTGCGAAATAACCGTAACGCATGCCCCAGTCTTTCCAGCAGTTGGCCATACGGTGGGCAACCTGTTTAATACTCTTTTCTGAGCCGGTTGTGCCGTCGGCCTGCGGAACCATGGCTTTGCGGAAATATTTCTGGGCCAAAATATCGGTGGCTACCTGCGACCACGAAGCGGGTACCTCGACATCATTCATTTCAAATACCGCATCGCCCGAAGGGTTGCGGATAACAGACGAACGTTTCTCGTACTTGAAAAGGTCAAATACATTCACCCCTTCTTTGGTGAAATACCTTTCAACCTTTAGCCCTTTGCCGCTTTGGCCGGTTGCCTTTTTTGTTGTTTTGCTGCCCATATTATGTGTCGTTAAATTGAAAAAAATCGCTAAAAAAATATTAGAGGGTTTTTAATCAAATCTAAACTCTTGCCGCCCATTGTTCAATTTTGAATTTTCCACAGGGTGTGGGGAAGCCCGTTGTAATTCCTGTAATGGGTTTTATTTTGTTAGTTTACAATGATTTAACCCTGTGGAAAACTTAAATTAATGAAGATTTAGCGCCGTATAACGAAATTTTTCCTGTGTTAATAACAATTGGATTTTTAGAAAAATTTGGAGTAAAAAGTGTTGTTTTTTATCAACCCGCAGATGAATTTTCAAAACAAAATTATTAGCTGTTCATCATTCCTGAAAGCAGACAGTTGCCAATAAGCGGAAGTGATGATTGATGAAATGAATCTCTAAAATTAGATTCAGTTTTAAGCCGATAAGTAATTCCTGAAAACAAGTTGCCTTGTACCCCGCATTAATCAGTATCCTATTTACATAAAGATACGATTAAATTATGAAATAAATTAGCGCAAACAATAAATGTTCTGCAAGGTATTTAATTATAGATTAAATTATATCCGGTATGGAAAATCATGATCATAGCGCACTTATTCAAAAGCTATTGGGTTGCGTGCTTGCCTGCGAAAATTGTGCTACAGCGTGTTTAGAAGAAAAAGATGTTGCCATGATGACTGATTGCGTCAGGCTCGACAGGGATTGTGCTGATATTTGCGCACAGGCGGCCCGGTTGCTCCAGCGCAACTCGACTATTGCCCATCAATACTTGGTGATATGTGAGGAGATATGCAAAATGTGCGGCGACGAGTGCGGTAGGCACCAATATGATCATTGCCAGCGTTGTGCGCAAGTATGCCATGATTGTGCCGCTGCCTGTCATGAGCATCATCAGCCTATTACACAGGATTAGTAAGGCACTAACAGGTTCTGCGCTATCTTTTGGTATAAAGGCTTTTTTTGTCAATAAAATCCAGCACCTTGTCTGGAACAAAGTAACGTACATCCTTTTTTTCGGCGAGCGCCTTGCGGATAAAGGTGGCCGATAGTTCCATAAGCGGTGTCATGGTGATGGTTACGGAAGGGTGGGAGGCATACTCGGCATTTTCATAGCCTGGGCGCGGGTAAACATATATCTTGTAATCGCGCAGTATCAGTTTGTAGTTTTTCCATTTATGCAACGTAACCAGGTTGTCAGAACCCATAATGATGGCAAACTCATGCTGCGGGTATTTTTCCTGCAAATAAGTTAATGTATCAATGGTATATGATGGCTGCGGTAACTTCAGTTCTACATCGCTTACCGCCAGGTTGTCCGAGTCTTCGGTGGCCAGCTTTGCCATTTCCAGCCGGTCGTATGTATTGATCAGATCCACATACTTTTTAAGCGGATTTTGGGGCGATACCACCAGCCATACCTTGTCAAGGTCGGTGTAATTGGCCATGTAATTTGCAATAATGAGATGGCCAATATGTATGGGATTAAATGAACCGAAAAAAAGACCGATTTTCATAGTTTGCAGTTTTTGTTTTGCAGTAGGCAGTTGCGTTGTCTGCTGCCAACTATTTTTTCAGGAAATCCGTCACTAACTTTTCTGCTTCTTCACACGCCCTCTTAAGTTCGTAATTTTTGAGGATAACATCAAACTTTGGGGCATAATTCAGTTCTTTTTCGGCTTTTTCGAAACGTTCTTTCAGTTTTTCGGGGCTATCGGTACCGCGGCTGGCCAGTCGTTCCTTCAAAATCTCCAATGATGGCGGTTGCACAAATATGGCCAATGCCTGTTCTCCGTATTTGCGTTTCAGGTGCAGGCCGCCTTCAACGTCAATATCAAAAATTACGGTATGGCCCTTTGCCCATATACGTTCAATTTCTGTGCGTAATGTGCCGTAAAAGGTGCCTGAATATACTTCTTCAAACTCTACAAAGTGTTTTTTGGCAATACGGTGCAAAAACTCTGGCTTGCTGATGAAATAGTAATCCTTTTTATCCTGCTCGTCGCCGCGCGGATGGCGTGTAGTGGCGGATATTGAAAACTCCAGGTTGGGGAACTTTTTAAGCAGATGGTGCACAATTGTAGTTTTGCCTGCACCCGATGGCGCTGAAAATATAATGAGTTTGCCTTCTTGGTTCATTTGTTTACTGGTTCATTTGTTCATTGGTAGGAATGGTTACTAATTCAAAGCAAATGAACTAATGAACCAATGAGCTACTGAACTATAATACATTTAAAAGTTGTTCTTTTATTTTTTCCAGTTCTTCTTTCATGCCAACTACAAGCCTTTGTATATCGGCATCGTTGGCTTTTGAGCCCAGCGTATTGATCTCGCGACCGATCTCCTGAGTAATGAAACCAAGCTTTTTACCATTGGCATCGGCATTTTTCAGCGTTTCAATAAAATAGTCGCAATGGCTTTTTAGTCTGATCTTTTCTTCTGTAATATCAAGTTTATCAATATAGTAGATCAGCTCCTGCTCCAAACGGTTCTGGTCGATCACCTCGCGACCGACAGCATCTGCCAGGAACTGGTCCAGGCGTTCGCGGATCACCGGCACGCGTTTTGGCTCAAATACTTCAACCTGTTTCAGGTTTTCGAGGATGATACCAATACGGTATTTTATGTCCTGCTCCAGTACATTGCCTTCGTCGGCCCTGAATTTCTGGAACGCTTTTACTGCATCATTGAAGGCTTTTTCAACCGCGTGCCATTCTTCTTCAGATACCGTTTCCTCATCGTATTTTACTACTTCGGGCAGGCTCAATGCAAGTTGCAGCAGATTGCCCGCAGGTTCGCCAAGCTCGGCACTTACAGATTTTAGTTGCTCGAAATAGTTTTTAAGTAATACAGTATCGATACCGGCGGCTTTAACGACCCCGTTTTGCTGCTCAACATTGATGGAAAGATTTACCTTGCCGCGCTCCACCTGTTTGGTGCATTCGTTACGCAGCTGGAACTCTTTTTCCGAAAACGCTTTCGGAAGCCTTAACGTCAGTTCAAGAAATTTGCTGTTCAGGGATTTTATTTCAACCGTATATTTTGCGGAGCCTGCTTCAAAGCTGGCAATTCCATACCCCGTCATGGATTTTATCATGCGCAAAGATAGTGATTAGAGATTAGAGATTGGAGATTAGAGATTAGTTTTCTGATTATTAGGGTGTTATGCGCTGTTTTACGGCGGCATGCAGGGGTGCCTTACGTTAAAATAAGTTAAAAACCGCCGCTTCTTTCGCCGCAAGACTAATGGCTTTGCTATTTTTGCATTTTAAAATGAATCTGCGCAAATTACTGTTCATCATTCCGCTATTTATGGCCCGCATGGCTTCTGCACAGCAGGAGTTTACGGTGAATGGTGTATTGTACAAAGCCAGCACGTCCGAACGCATCTCACAAGCTGTAATTACCGATCTGAAAAGCAATGTGATCATGATGAGTGATGAACTGGGTGGCTTCCGCATAAAAGTGGCAGAAGGCGATACCTTGCTGATCAATAAAAATGGCTTTACGCCGCAAAAAGCGGTGATAACCGGCACCGGCGACGTGCTTGTTTACCTTACCCCCATTAAACAGCTTGCAGAGGTAACCATAAAGGAAAAAAGCGAGAAACAGGAAATGGCCGATGTGATGAATACTTACCGAAGCAAAGGGTTGTATTTTGATGGTAAACCGTCGGCCTGGTCTTTCATTAATTCACCGCTTACGGGTTTACACGAATTGTTGGGCAGAGATGCCGCGAACGAACGCCATTTTATTCAATACACAAAAGATGAATCAGAAGCGGCAGCGGTTGATCGCCGGTATACACCTAAGCTGGTAAAACAGGTTACGGGGCTATCAGATGATGATGTGACCAGATTTATGCAGCAGTACCGCCCATCGTTCGATGATATAAAACAGTGGAATGATTATGATCTGATCAATCATATCAAGAAGTACCTGGTTTATTTTAAGAAGCATAAGGATGACGCGCCGAGCCCCCTAACCCCCTGAAGGGGGAATAAGTATGGCCGCGTCACTATAAACTTCCCCTTCAGGGTACCGGGGAGGGCTAAATCCCTAACGTTTCACAAGCCTTTTCGGCAGCTAACTTCTCAGCGTTCTTTTTGCTGAATTCTTTGCCCATGCCAACCACTTCGCCATCAACACTGGCTTGTACCGTAAAGAGCTTTACATTTTCGCCCTCAAGATTGTTAATCAGGTCGAAAGTGATATCCTTGCTGTGCCGCTGGCACCATTCAATGAGCTTGCTCTTAAAGTTGGTTTCGGTTTGCTCCAGCTTGTGAATATCAATATGGGTTTTGATGATGTTATTGATAAGGAAGCTTTTGGTAAAATCGTAGCCTTTATCCAGGTAAATAGCGCCGATAAGCGCTTCAAAGGCGTCGCCCAGCAAGGAACCTTGTCTTGATGAGTTGAGAGCGCGGCTATCAAATTCTATCAGTTTATCAAAGCCTAACTTGCGGGCCAGCTGATTAAGGTTGTTGCGGCTTACTATTTTTGAGCGGAGTTCGGTCAGGAAACCTTCATCCTCGTAAGGGTATAATTTAAAAAGCACTTCGGCAATTACACTGCCTAAAACGGCATCGCCCAAAAATTCCAGGCGTTCGTTGCTGTTCTTAACGCCTTTTTTTACGTTCTGGGCTACAGATTTATGGCGAAACGCGAGACGGTATAAAGACAAATTGCCCGGTACAAAACCGAGCAAGTTCTTTAAGACTTTGACGTATTTTCTGTTAGGTGATAGATAGAGTTTATAAAAACGACTTAGAGGCATCTAACGTTATTCTTCATACTTCTTAAATATCACAGATGAATTATGGCCACCGAAACCGAAGCCATTGCTCTGTGCAACCCTTACATCTCTCTTTTGTGCCTTGTTAAAGGTAAAGTTTAACCGTGGGTCGAACGCCGGATCGTCAGTAAAGTGGTTGATGGTTGGCGGGATAATGCCATTCTTAATAGCTAATATAGTAGCGATCGCTTCCACAGCGCCGGCAGCACCAAGTAAGTGCCCGGTCATTGATTTGGTTGAGCTGATATTGATGTTGAACGCGTGGTCGCCGTAGATAGACTGGATAGCCTTGATCTCCTGCGGGTCGCCTATTGGTGTTGAAGTACCATGCACGTTCACATAATCAATTTCTGATGCATCAATATTGGCATCCAGTAATGCCTCGCGCATAGCCTGTGCGGCGCCATAGCCATCGGGATGCGGTGCCGTCATGTGGTAAGCATCGGCGCTCATGCCGCCGCCTATCATTTCGGCATAAATTTTTGCCCCGCGTGCTTTAGCGTGTTCCAGCTCTTCCAGTATAATGGCACCCGAACCTTCGCCGGCCACAAAGCCGTCGCGGTCGAGATCGAACGGGCGCGATGCCGTTGCCGGATCGTCGTTGCGGGTTGAAAGCGCGTGCATGGCGTTAAAACCGCCAATACCGGCTTCGTTGATGATAGCTTCCGATCCGCCGCTCACAAACATGTTTGCTTTGCCCATGCGGATGTAATTGAAAGCGTCTATCAGTGCGTTGTTAGATGAAGCACATGCCGAAACTGTGGTGAAGTTTGGCCCGCGCAGCCCATATTTAATAGAAATATGGCCCGGCGCAATGTCGGCTATCATCTTGGGTATAAAGAAAGGGTTGATCTGAGGGGTACCATCGCCGCGGGCGAAGGCACTCACCTCATCCAGAAATGTTTTTAAACCACCTATGCCTGAGCCCCATATAACGCCGATGCGGCTGGTATCCAGCTTACTGAAATCCAACTCGGCATCCTTAATCGCTTCTTCTGTAGCGTAAAGGGCGTAATGTACAAACGGATCAAGCTTGCGGGCGTCTTTTCTGCCTAAAAAGGCATCGGCACTAAAGCCTTTTACTTCGCACGCAAATTTGGTCTTGAATTTTGTGGTGTCAAAACTCGTAATAAAGGCAGCGCCACTCACTCCATTGATCAAACCGTTCCAGTATTCCGGTACGCTATTACCAATTGGAGTAAGTGCCCCAAGCCCGGTTACAACAACTCTTTTTAACTCCATTTAATAAGATTGGGAGTTATTTAACGTTCTTTTCAAGGTAAGCAATGGCTTGACCTACAGTGCCAATAGTTTCAGCCTGATCGTCAGGGATAGCCACGTTAAACTCTTTTTCGAACTCCATGATGAGTTCCACGGTGTCTAAAGAATCAGCACCAAGATCATTGGTGAAGCTTGCTTCAGGTGTTACTTCGTTTTCGTCAACACCTAATTTTTCTACGATAATAGCTTTTACTCTTGAAGCGATATCAGACATAGTCTTAATAGTTTAATGATTAATAAAAATTTCTGTGCAAAGAAAAATAAATTCCGGTAAATATCAAACCCAAAACTTTTTACACTTTCCTGCTGATCAAATTAGCTAATAAAAATTTACTTGCAAAGGTTTCTAATTAGTAATTTTACCGGTGCAAATGTAATGATTTTGAATAGAAAAATCTTAAAATTTGAGATCGATCTTGATTTTGTGCTCATTGCAGTTACAACGTCACTAAAGGATTATCGTATTTGTTTTCTCATCAACAAGTATCTGTATTTTAATTTTACTAAAACTACCGATCTGGAAGTTAACTTGCACCAAAGCCCCGAACCGGTATATTTTTCGATGTATACCGACCACTGGGAAGCCAGCGGTACCGACTTTTATTTCCTGGGCAACAAAGGTTCAGATGGTTACCTGGTGCCCGAAATGAATAAAACGGATTACTTTTTAATGATAAAGAATTATATTGATGACGAGGACCTGGATAACCTGTTGTCCGGACTGAATAAGATACCGGAAATTGTGGCGGCCGTAAAGATTGATCCAAAAAAAATAAAATCACGGGAAAATCTTCTATTTTAGCGCAAAAATTTTTGAACGTGTCCATTGTACACTATGATATAATAATATATAAATAGCTAACCCGGACAAACCAGTTTAAACTTACAAGTATGAAATTATCTTACAACCGTACCAAAATAGTTGCCACCATGGGGCCGGCATCATCGCCAAAAGATACTCTTTTAGCTATGATAAAGGCTGGAGTTAATGTTTGCCGCCTTAATTTTTCGCACGGCAGGCCAGAAGATCACAAGAAAGTTATCGACACTATCCGCGAGATAAACGAACAATACAAAACCAATGTTGGCATCCTGGCCGATTTGCAGGGCCCCAAGATCAGGATCGGTTTGGTAAAGGATGGCGGTATCCACCTGGTAAACGGTACACATATTAAAATTACTACTAATGAGTGTATCGGCGACGATAACCAGATATATATTACCTATCCCGAGTTTCCGCAGGACGTGCAGGCAAACGAAATTATCCTGCTCGACGACGGTAAACTGCAAATGCGCGTTATCGAAACCAATAAAAAAGATACTGTAATATGCGAGGTTGTGCACGGCGGTATCCTTACCTCACGCAAAGGGGTTAACCTGCCAAATACCAAAGTATCTATTCCGAGCTTAACCGAAGAGGATATGGTTAACCTTGAATTTGTATTGCAGTATGATGTGGATTGGATAGGCCTTTCATTTGTTCGTAATGCCGAAGACATTATTCAGCTTAAACATATTATCAATCAGCATGGCAGCGCTGCCCGTGTTATTGCCAAGATTGAAAAGCCTGAAGCTATCGAGAATATCGATGCTATTATTGAAGTAACAGATGGTGTAATGGTGGCCCGTGGCGACCTGGGTGTTGAAATGCCAATGGAACAGGTGCCTTTGCTGCAGAAAATGATTGCAAAAAAATGCCGCGATGCTTCAAAACCGGTAATTGTGGCCACCCAGATGCTGGAATCAATGATCACTACCCCGCGCCCAACCCGCGCTGAGGTGAACGACGTGGCTAACTCTGTACTGGATGGTGCCGACGCGGTGATGCTGAGCGGTGAAACATCGGTAGGCGAGTTTCCGGTAATTGTTATCGAGACGATGGCGAAAATAGTTCGTAACGTAGAGGAAAACGGTTACAGCTTCTATAATTCAAAGGCCGAAAATACTGATAAGGCTTCAGAAGATTATTTAAGTGACGCGATCTGCGGCTCGGCAGTATACCTGGCAGAGCACACCGACGCGGTAGGCATTGTTTCTATGACACGCTCCGGTTATACAGCGTTTGAGATATCAAGCCACAGACCGAAAGCAAGCACTTTTATCTTTACGCCAAACAAGCAACTGCTGAATGCGCTGAGCCTGGTTTGGGGTGTACGTGCCTTCTTTTATGATCACCTGGAAAGTACAGATAAAACCATTAGCGATGTAAATACCATATTGAAAGCCGAAAAACTGATACAGGCAGGCGATGTAGTAGTAAATGCCGCTTCGATGCCAATTATTAAACAAGGCAAAACCAACATGCTTAAAGTAAGCGTTGTTGAATAATAAGCACTAACCAACAATTATACATATCGTCCCGGGCAAGGTTTGTCCGGGATTTTTTGTTTTTTTTGGGAAAGATGTTAATTCTCCAATGCGAAAAGAGCGTTGTTATGCTGATTTCTATGATAAAAGCAAATGATTTTGATAAGGTATTTGTTTTTTAATAACGGCAAATATCCGATGGATGATTTTGTTTCTTATGGCATTTAGTACACTCATTTTATTTTTGCCTTCAGCTATTTTTCTGAGGT
>JBQCIS010000249.1:0-3329 GCA_051953515.1 Mucilaginibacter sp. | reverse complement strand
CTTCTCTTAATGATGCATTGAGGGATAACAGCGTAGCTGTTTAGATGTGAGATATGAGATTTGAAATATAAGACTAAAGCCAGTCATCTCAAATCTCATATTTTAGAAATTGATCAGGATTTGAGACGTGAAGATTTGAAGCCGCATTGCAGCTCATCTCATATCTCAAATCTCACATCTCAGATCTTAAAATGAAGATAGGATACGATGCAAAACGCGCTTTTTTAAACAACACCGGACTGGGTAACTACAGCCGGTGGCTGATTAAGAGCGTATCGCAATACTATCCTGAAAACGAGTACTTCCTGTACACCCCCCGCGTAAAACCCGGTTCGCGGGCCGATCTTCCAGAAGAAAGCGATAATACCCATATCATCACGCCGAAAGGTAAATTGCTAAAGTCGTGGTGGCGCAGTAAAGGCATTACCAAAAATCTTAAGCGCGATGGTATAGCGCTATTCCACGGGTTAAGCGCCGAACTGCCCGGCGGATTAAAAAAGGCGGGTATCAAGTCGGTAGTTACCGTTCATGATCTCATATTCCTGCGTTTTCCGCAATACTATGGCCGGGTTAGCCGCAATATTTATACAGTAAAACTAAAACATGCCTGTAAAATAGCCGACCGGGTGCTGGCCATCAGCGAACGGACCAAAGCAGACCTGGTTGAGTTGCTCAACATCCCTACCGAAAAGATCAGCGTAATTTACCAGGGCTGCGACCCATCGTTCAAAAAAGTTTGTACCCCTGAAGAAAAACAGGCTGTACGTAAAAAATATGGTCTGCCATCGGGTTATATACTGAACGTTGGCACGGTTGAGGAGCGTAAAAACCTTTGGGTGCTTATACGTGCCCTGAGTTTTTTGAGTGATGTGAAGCTGGTAGTAACCGGCAAACAAACCTCGTATGTGGATGAGATCAAGAAACACCTGAGCAAACATCAGCTTAATAACCAGGTGATCTTCCTCAACAATGCCGACTTTGCCGATCTGCCCGCTATTTACCAGTCGGCAAAGTTATTTGTGTACCCATCGCGGTACGAAGGTTTTGGTATACCGGTTTTAGAGGCGCTGGCATCGGGTACACCTGTTATTGCGGCAACAGGCTCATGCCTGGAGGAAGCCGGCGGACCAGACAGTCTGTATGTAGAACCGGATGACCATATCGCGCTATCGGAAAAGATACACCAGGTATTTACAAACGAGGAGTTGCGTAAAAATATGATAGACAAAGGGCGCGAATATTCCCTTAAATTTGAAGACCAAAAGCTGGCGGAACAGGTGATGCAGCTTTACCAAAATTTACAAAACCATGCTTAAAGACGAAGTTGCAAAAGCGCTGAAAGTTGTGCAGGACGGCGGCATTATCCTCTACCCTACCGATACTATCTGGGGCATCGGCTGCGATGCTACCAATACCGAAGCCGTAAAAAAGATATATCGCCTGAAACAGCGCGACGAAGCCAAAAGTATGATCATTTTGCTGGATACCGACAACAAGCTGCAAAGTTATATAAGCGAGGTACCCGAAATAGCTTACGACCTGATCAATTATGCCGAAAAGCCCCTAACCCTGGTAATGCCCGGTGCAAAAAATATTTCCCCAGCCCTTATCAGCACCGATGGCAGTGTAGGCATACGCGTTGTAAAGCACCCATTCTGCGAGCAATTGATACAGCGCATGCGCAAACCGCTGGTTTCCACTTCGGCAAACATCAGCGGCAGTCCGTCACCACAATATTTTTCGCAGGTGGAGCAGGCAATAATAGACGGAGTGGACTACGTGGTGGATATTGACCAGCATAGTATGGAGATAAAAACCCCGTCAACCATTATGCGGTTAGCGCCTAATGGAACTTTTGAATTTTTGAGACGATAAGAATTATTGCTGCTTTATTTTTTAAACTCCCGGCAATATTCTTTTGCTCTTGTGTAAATAGATTCATCATCTCCTTTAACATAGCCAAGCGGTACTCTTATATGAGTGCCATGATCTGTTACATAATTAAATGTAATATATAACGAAGATTGTGTTTGGCTGGACCGAAGATCAATATCTTCTATATCATCCCATGATATTATTACATTACGTTTATAATCAACTATTCCTTCACTGGTAAACTCTAAAGCAATTTTACCCAGTGTTGCGGGCAGCGCGAACCTTATCGCAACAAATAGCATCATTAAAATAAAAATGCCATCAAATACGATTATAAGAGTACTGGACGTAAAATCTTTTACCTGTATAAAGTGAATTAAATGTGAAACGGAAAATGTCACAATGGCCAAAGGGCATAATGTATACAAATAGCTTGTTGCCTTACTGTAAGGATACTTAATAGGTTTTAACATTTTAACTAATAGATTATCATTGATAATTAAAGATAGCAATCATACTGAAAATCCACATCTTGTCATCCTGAGCAGAGCGGAGGAACTTTAAGCTATGCATAATCGATCTGCTAATGAATAATCGAAAGGTTCTTCACTCTGTTCAGAATGACATAGTTATTCACTTACCATCGGCGAAATAACACACATCCCCCCTAAATCAACGGTTTTGTGTATTTTAGCGGGCTAATGAAACAGCACCTCACCCATCCCGTTTTCGGCATTATAGCAAAAATAGCAGGCGAGAACAACTTGCAGGCTTATGCCATTGGCGGGTTTGTGCGCGATATTTTTCTGAAACGACCGTCGAAAGATATTGATATCGTGGTGCTTGGCAACGGGATAGACTTTGCCGAGAAAGTTGCACATGCGCTAAAGGTTAAGGTAGCTGTGTTTAAGAACTTCGGTACGGCGCAACTGAAATACAAAGACCTGGAGATAGAGTTTGTAGGCGCGCGCAGGGAATCCTACCGCCGCGATTCGCGCAAGCCTATTGTAGAGGACGGCACTTTAGAGGACGACCAGAAACGCCGCGATTTCACTATCAACGCGCTGGCCATTTCCCTGCATCCGGATAGCTACGGCGAACTGCTCGACCCGTTTGGCGGTATGGATGACATGGCGAACAAACTCATCCGCACACCACTGAACCCGACAGAGACTTTCTCTGATGACCCGCTGCGCATGATGCGGGCCATCCGTTTTGCCTCGCAATTGGGTTTCAGGATCGACGAGGCTGCTGTACAGGCCATAAAAGATAATGTCGACCGCATCAGCATCGTATCGCAGGAGCGCATTACGGATGAACTGAACAAGATCATCCTGTCGAAAAAGCCATCGGTCGGCTTCAATTATCTGTTCGATACTGGTTTGCTGCATAAAATATTTCCGCAGATGGTGGCGCTTTATGGCGTGGAGTACATCAACGGCAAGGGGCATAAG
>JBQCIS010000248.1:0-30851 GCA_051953515.1 Mucilaginibacter sp. | reverse complement strand
CACCGGCTTTTTCAATTATCCGCATCACGCCATTTTCAAAATTAACCCGCGTTACAAAGTTTGAATATAGCTTTCCCTGCGGATAGATGAGCACCAGGTTTTGCGGATCATCCAATAAACTGGCCGCGTAATTCAGCGATTCAACCACATTCCGCGATCCTTTTTTAACTGAAAATGCCCCCGCATATTTGAACGGCCAATATTTATGCATGCTTTCTTCCAGTATCATCACGTGCAGGCGTTTGTTAAACAGCCGGGTGTTTACCGTGTACAGGATCAGGCTATCCCAAAAACTATAATGGTTGGCTATAAGCAATATCGATTTATGCTTATCAACCGCAATATCATCATACCTTACCTCCCTGAGATGCCGGCGCATCAGCCATTTCACATAATAGTGCATGGTTAAAAAAATGAGCCGGTTGTTTTTGGGGTAGATCATTGATTTTCAATAATATGCCAAACTTTAGCTTCGGTCTTTTTTGGGCGGATAATAGGTTTGTATTTCATCGCCAAACTTTAACCCGGCATAAATATTAATATAACTCATAATGGTATCCGTAGCCCCGGTATTATCGCGCACGTAATCCTTTGTCTTTTTGCTGATGGCTTTATAACGCTCCTTATCCTCAACCAAAAACTTAACAGTGCTTTGCAGTTCGGCTTCGTCATTTATACTGAAGCCGCATTCCAGTCTCACCAGATCTCTCGCCTCCTTAAACTTGCTATAATTAGGGCCAAAAATAACCGGAAGGCCGAAAGCTGCGGCCTCCAGCGTATTGTGTATGCCTACACCAAAACCGCCGCCAATGTAAGCGGCTTGCCCATATTGGTAGAGCGACGAAAGCATGCCGATATTGTCGATAACTAAGGTTTGAGATCTGAGGTTTGAGATTTGAGACGGAAGCTGCGAATAGCGTATCGCCGAACCTTGAGGCAGTAAAGCCAGCAAACGGTTTATCTTTTCTTCGCCTATCTCGTGCGGGGCAATAATAAATTTCCAGTCGGGATACAGAGCGGGCAGCGCCGACAATAATTTTTCATCTTCGGGCCAGGTGCTGCCGGCTATGAAGGTGTTGCTACCATTAATAAATTGCGCTATAACGGGCAATTGTTTTGGCTGCTGCGCGTTGGCGCATACCCTGTCGAACCGGGTATCGCCGCTGATAGTTACATTGCTGATGCCGATGGTTTGCAGTAGCTGAACGGATTGTTCATCCTGCACAAAAAAATGGGTTACAAACGTTAATATTTTGCGGTGCAGGCTGCCGTACCATTTAAAAAATATTTGCTTTGGCCTGAAAATACCCGAGATGATATATAACGGTATTTGCCGCCTGTTCAGTTCGTTAAAAAAGTGGTACCAGTATTCATATTTGGTAAAAACTGCTATTTCCGGGTTCATAGCGCCGATAAACCGGCGGGCATTGGCCGCGGTATCCAGCGGGAGATAATAAACCGCATCGGCAAGCGGGGTGTTTTTGCGTATTTCGTATCCTGATGGTGAAAAAAAGGTGATCACAATTTTCTTTTCAGGGTGTTGTTCGCGCATTTTTTCCAACACAGGGCGGCCCTGCTCAAACTCGCCAAGCGAGGCAAAATGGAACCAGATGCTGTGCTCAAAGCGGTCATAATTTTTATTTCGCCTGCCCTCAATCCATAAGCGGGCTTTTTTGTTAAATAGGGAAGCTGTCCGGATAAGTAAAAAGTAAAGTTGTACGGCAGTATTATATATTGACAGCATTAATTTTGAATGTTTATCTTAGTCGCAGTAAAAATAGAAACAATAAATCACAATAAATATTTGTAGAAACCATGGTCCATTGCTTCAAACAGTTATAGCGTGGATCATATAGCTTCATCACCTTAAAAACAATTTTATACAATGAAAATAGCGGTTGTGGGAACCGGGTATGTCGGCCTGGTAACCGGCACATGTTTAGCAGAGACGGGCAATCAGGTTATCTGCGTTGACATTAATGAAGAAAAGGTAAGAATGATGAAAGCCGGCCAGATCCCTATCTACGAGCCGGGCCTTGATATTCTCTTCAACCGTAATATTGGCGAAAACAGGCTCCAGTTTACCTCAAACCTGGCCGAGGCCGTTGCCGATGCACAAATCATTTTCCTGGCCCTGCCAACACCTCCGGGCGAAGACGGCTCGGCCGATCTGAGCTACGTTTTGGGCGCGGCGAAAGATATTGCCGGATTGATAACTGACTATAAGGTTATTGTAACCAAATCCACCGTTCCGGTTGGTACGGCAGATAAGGTTACCAAAGTATTAAAGGAGAATACCAAGGTTGAATTTGCAGTGGTATCAAACCCCGAATTTCTGCGCGAAGGTGTTGCTGTAGACGATTTTATGAAGCCCGACCGCGTGGTTGTGGGTACCACCGATGAGCGTGCCCGCAAACTGATGGCCGAACTGTATGGCCCTTATGTGCGCCAGGGCAACCCGATCATCTTTATGGATGAGCGTTCGTCTGAGCTAACTAAATATGCCGCCAACTCCTTCCTGGCTACCAAGATATCGTTCATGAACGAAATAGCCAACCTGTGCGAACTGGTGGGCGCCGACGTGGATATGGTAAGGCGCGGTATTGGCTCCGACGATCGTATTGGCCGCCGCTTCCTGTTTTCGGGTATCGGTTATGGTGGTAGCTGCTTCCCTAAGGATGTGCAGGCGCTGGCCAAATCAGCCGAAGAAAATAAATACGACTTTAAGATATTGAACGCCGTAATGGATGTTAACTACATCCAGAAAAAAATACTGGTGCAAAAAATAAAGCAATATTATAAAGGCGACCTGAAAAGTAAAAGATTTGCCATGTGGGGCCTGGCTTTTAAACCCGAAACGGATGATATCCGCGAAGCACCCGCCTTGCATATTATTGACGAATTATTGAACGAAGGTGCTTCCATAATAGCCTTTGACCCTGAAGCCATGCCGAATGTAAAGAAACAGATCGGCGACAAGATCAGCTATGCCGTTAACCGTTATGATGCGCTTACCGATGCAGATGCGCTTTTAGTTGTAACCGAATGGCCGGTTTTCCGTACACCAGATTTTGACTTTATGAAGGAAAAACTGAAAGCACCTGTTATATTTGACGGGCGTAATCTGTACGACCTTGAACGTATGAAAGAATGCGGCTTTTATTATAACAGCATAGGCAGAAAGGTAATTGGCTAATGGCACGTAAACGTATTTTGATAACCGGTGCTGCCGGTTTCCTGGGTTCGCACTTGTGCGACAGGTTTATTAAGGAAGATTTTCATGTTATTGGCATGGATAACCTCATTACCGGCGACCTCCGTAACATCGAGCACCTGTTTAAACTGGAAAACTTCGAATTTTATAACCACGACGTTTCCAAGTTTGTATACGTACCGGGCGAATTACATTACATCCTGCACTTTGCGTCGCCTGCAAGCCCTATAGATTATCTTAAAATTCCCATCCAAACCTTAAAGGTTGGTTCGTTAGGCACGCATAACCTGCTGGGGTTGGCGCGTAATAAAAAAGCAAGAATGCTTATAGCGTCTACATCAGAAGTATACGGCGATCCAAACATTAATCCGCAGCCTGAAGAATACTGGGGCAACGTGAACCCCGTAGGCCCCCGTGGTGTATATGACGAGGCCAAACGTTTTCAGGAAGCTATAACGATGGCGTACCATACTTTTCACGGATTGGAAACACGCATTGTACGTATATTTAATACCTACGGGCCACGCATGCGCCTGAACGACGGTCGTGTGCTGCCCGCTTTTATCGGCCAGGCGCTGAGGGGCGAACCGCTTACCGTATTTGGCGACGGCTCGCAAACGCGCTCGTTCTGTTATGTCGACGACTTGATAGAAGGTATATACCGCCTGCTGTTCAGCGATTACGCGCAGCCGGTGAATATTGGTAACCCGGATGAGATTACCATACGCGAGTTTGGCGAGGAAATTATAAAACTTACCGGTACCGACCAGGAACTCATCAGCCTGCCGCTGCCAACCGACGACCCGAAACAGCGTAGGCCGGACATAACAAAAGCAAAAGCCATATTAGGCTGGGAGCCAAAAGTTTCCAGAAGCGAAGGCTTAAAAATAACTTACGAATACTTTAAATCATTGCCTGAACACGAGATCAAGCATAAAGACTTTACTTATTACAACAAATAAATTTTAATGGCAAAGATATTAGTAACCGGGGGTATGGGCTTTATAGGCTCGCACACCGTTGTAGAGCTGGTAAATGCTGGTTATGAACCTGTGATAGTGGATAACCTGGTAAACTCACACCCCAAAATTTTAGAGCAGCTTACGAAAATACTCGGGTTTAAACCGGTTTTTCACCAAATTGATCTTTGCGATGAGCATGCGGTAAAAAATCTGGCGGTAGCCGAACCGGATATAGAAGGTATTATCCATTTCGCCGCTTATAAAGCGGTTGGCGAGTCGGTACAATTCCCGCTGAAATATTACCATAATAATTTTTCATCCATGCTTAACCTGCTGGAGACATATTATGGCAAGCCGCTCAATTTTGTGTTCTCATCAAGCTGTACGGTTTACGGCCAGCCTGATCACCTGCCGGTTACCGAAAGTGCACCTGTAAAACCCGCGCAATCGCCTTATGGCAATACCAAGCAGATAGCCGAAGAGATTTTACAGGATATGGTAGCTTCTGGAAGCGCCTACAAGGTGGTCTCGCTACGTTATTTTAACCCGGTAGGCGCGCACGAAACGGCGTTGATAGGCGAATTGCCTATTGGCATTCCGCAAAATCTTGTGCCATTTATCACGCAAACAGCCATTGGCAAACGCGAAAAAATTACCGTATTCGGCGACGATTACAATACGCCGGATGGCAGTTGTATAAGGGACTATATCCATGTGGTTGACCTGGCCAAAGCGCACGTTGCGGCATTAAAATTGATGGAAAAACCTGATTACAACGGATACGACGTTTTCAATATCGGTACGGGCCGTGGAACTTCGGTACTCGAGGCCATCCATGCTTTTGAGCGCGCAACCGGCGAAAAGCTTAATTACCAGATCGGCCCCCGCCGCAGTGGCGACGTCGAGCAGGTTTGGGGCGATGTAACCAAATCATCCGAAAAGCTGCATTGGAAAGCCGGGCTGGGCATTGACGAAATGATGTCATCAGCATGGGCATGGGAAAAATATTTGTTTGAGAACCCGTTGTAAACAGGGCGGTAGATAGGAAAGGGAAAGAAATGCTGGGTTTCTTCAAAAGGAAAAGTAAGCTCAAGAGAGACATTACTTTTGATTACGGTACGATAAAGGTTGACATGCACTCGCATGTTTTACCTGGTATAGACGACGGAGCCAAAACAGCCGAAGATTCAATAGTGCTGATCAGGAAGATGATGGACCTCGGCATACAAAAGATCATTGCTACGCCCCATATTATGGTTGATTATTACCGTAATACGAGGGAAACCATCGAAGGCGCACTGGATGTTCTGAAAGAAGCGCTTGTAAAGGAAGGTATCGACATTAAAATAGAAGCCGCAGCTGAACATTATTTTGACGAAACCTTTGAAGAACGCGTTGTAAGCGACAAAATGATGGTGATGGGTGGCAAATATGTATTGTTTGAATATTCGTTTATCACCCCGCCGCCTAATGCCATACCTGTTATACAAAAGATAAAGGACAAAGGCTATACGCCGATACTGGCCCATCCTGAGCGGTATCCTTATCTTACTTTGGAAGAATACAGAACCCTGCATGATTGGTGCAATTTTCAATTGAATACCATTTCGCTAACGGGGTATTATGGCAAGGAAGTTAAAGAGCGCGCCGAAATGCTTATTGATAACATGCTGATCGATTTCATTTCTAGTGATATGCACCACCCGAGGCATGCCGCAGCATTTAAGGATGCACTGCGCACCACCTACATCGAAAAACTGCTTTTCGACTATCCGTTGAAAAATATTATGTTGTTTGAGTAAGCATTGATCCTCATCGGTCGGCTTAATTATTCATAGCGCAATGCCTCAACGGGATCAAGCTTGGATGCTTTTTTGGCGGGGTAAAAACCGGATAGAAGACCAATTAAGGTACAAACAATAAACGCGCTGATAATGGCCAGCCATGGTATTACAAAGCTGCCCTTGGTAAGTAATACAATCAGATTGCCAACCAATATACCCAGCACAACGCCCAGCGCCCCGCCGATAAGGCAGATGACAATAGCTTCAATTAAAAACTGCTTGCGGATGATGGATGGCGTGGCCCCGATCGCTTTACGCACACCAATTTCGCGGGTGCGCTCGGTAACGGATACCAGCATAATGTTCATGAGGCCTATTGCCGCGCCTATAAGGGTAATAATGCCGATAACCACACCTACAATAGTGATGACGGCCAGGTTGTTTGCCAGTTGCTTTTGGATAGAATCGCTGCGGTTGATCTCGAAATTATTCTGATCGGTAACACGCAGGTTGCGCACGTTTCTAAAGGTTGACGTAGCTTCGTCAATAGTGGGATCAAGCTCCTGCGGACTATTAGCTTTAACTGTTATGGTGAATGACGGTGTACCTATGGTATCCATTTGCCGGGCTTTTAATACCGGGGTAATGCACAGCCTGTCGCCGCCAAAACCCATGCCGGAGCCTTTTGAAACCAGTGTGCCGATCACTTTAAAGCTGCTGCTGCCGATGAAAACGGATTGGCCCAGCGGATTACCATCTTTAAATAGTTTCTTTTTCAATTCGGCCCCGAGGATGATCACGTTAGAGGCGTGTTCCATTTCTGATGAAGAAAAATTGCGTCCCTCAGCCAGTTTATAGCCATTGATGAACAGGTAATTTTCATTACTGCCCACGAATTGGATATTGGGGTTCGACTTTTTATTGCCATGTTCAACTACCGCCGTGCCGCTTACCATCAGGTTTACCGAAACAAGGGCCGGGGTTTTAAAGGATGCTATAAAGCGCGCGCCCTGCTCATAGGTAATAGCCGGGTACGCTTTTACATGGCCGCCGTTACCAAAATTAAGGTCTGAACCGCGGTTCTGAATAGTGAAGGAGTTGGCGCCTAAACCGGCAAAAGCCTCATTGGTTTGCTCGGTAATGCCGCCTATAGCCGTTAATATGCCCACCAGTGCCATAATGCCAATGGCAATAATAAGTGCGGTAAGCGATGTGCGCAGCCTGTTGCCGCCAATGGCGTTTAAGGCAATGGAAACATTTTCCCTGAAAGTAGTTCTTACCGGCATTTAATAAAATTACGATTTGTATTTTAGACTTTAGCCCGCCGCGGTTTGTTACAACCTGCCGCAATAATATTACTTATAGCACCTGCTTAACCTGGTACTGCTTTCCGTTCAGCTCAAAGCCATCACCCGCTTTCAGGCCTTTCAGCTTAAAACCAATAGGCGAGGCAGGCGAAACGGCAATATAAATCTCGCCATTTATCGTAATGTTTCCGGCACTAATGGCTAAATAAAATTTTGCTTTATCGGTAATTACCAGGCTTCCGTTGTCGACAACCGGGCTGCCTTTTGTGCCGGTGCGATTAAGGGCTACCATCAGCTTATTGGCCTCATTTAACTGGGCGGTGATGCGGTTTTTTTCCTGCTGCATCATTTCCCTGCCGGTTTCATATTTGTCGCCCGCGCTGCTTTTGGTATCATCGTTAGCAGCCTGTTCGGCATCCCTGAAAGCGTTTTCGGCTTCCTGTATGCGTTTTTGAACGTAGGCTATACAGTGTTGATGGAGGAGTTCTTTAATATTGGCCGGCATGTTTTTCAAATGGAGGGCAATATGCTCATTAAAACCAATATTGTACAGGGTTGTCTCTATCTTTTTAAAAAGGAACAGCCGTAGGTATTAACAACATACAGGGCATTACAGGCAAACCTGCAGTGTAATTCCGTAAGCAGTAACGTTTTTCTGATACACGTCATTTTTTGCCTGGCCCATTGTCATGGGTAATTATTACCATGTCTTTTTTCTTTGTCTAAAAAAATAAAACCATGAAAACGTTAAAAAAAATATCAACGGTCATATTAATGACACTCTCCGTATTTGCCTTTAATGCATCAGCACAGAAATCTAAAGATTCTGTTAAATACAATTTTATAACCATAGACGGTAAAGGCGGCATTTATAGCCACGGCGGCACAAAGCTCGGATACATTACCAAAGACAATATTGTAAAAGACGCTAAAGGCCGGACAGTCTATTTTATCGACAGGGATGGCAATGTGATAGACGCTAAGGGCAATAAATTGGGCAAGGCAAAAAAGAACGGCTTTTATTATAATAATGATGGCGAAGTAGTATTGGAAACCAAAAATATAGATGAAGAACGGTGCGCCATACTCGATCCTAAGGGCCATAGCTGGGGTTACGCTCATAGAAACTATAAGTTACATGCCTGTGCTGCACATTGTTTCTTCCTTGAAAAGAAAAAAATGGAAGAGGCAAAAAGAGATTCGCTTGCCAAAAAAGATAAAAATTAGAATTGAGAAATACTAAGTTGTGTTTATGGAACAACTGAAGAAATTTTGATGATTCACAAACCAAAATAAAAGCCCCCTTACACTCGCTGTTTGGGGGCTTTCAACCTAAACCTTATCACAATACAGGCGAAGGATCCGCCTGCACCCTTACAAACGCACAGTTTTGCCTATTAAGTATGCTGATTGTCGGTAAAATATATTTATATGCAATAAGTATTTGATTGTCAATAAAATAAATTTTAACTTAAAATTTAGTTACTGAGCTGGCTTGCAAAAAACTTCAGGCTGTCTACCACATGTTCGGCCCAGTAAGGCCATTCGTGCCCGCCCGGATATTCCTGATAAACATGCGGGATACCCGCCTTTTCCAGATTGGCGTGCAGCTCGCGGTTATAACGGAGTAAAGAATCGTCCGTTCCGCAATCAAACCTTACCGGCGGCAATTGCCCGCGGTAATGTTTCATGGCTTCAAAAACATCCTCGTTTACCACATCATTTTGCGAGTAGTTTTTTAAGGCTTCCTCAACAAAAAATTTAATCTGTGGTATGCTGGTAATGGACGACATGCCCGAAATGGCCTTAAATAACTTGCCATACTTAGCTCCTATATGCAGTGCGCCAAAGCCACCCATCGACAGCCCCGAAATAAACATAGGCGAATCGGGCTTTGCGCCTTTTATAGTTTCGCGCACAGCTGCAGGTACATCTTCCACTATCCATTTCTCAAAATTATAACCATTATGAGGTAAATAACCCGAGCCATCGCCCCATAAACCGTCAGACGGCATGACAAGTATCATTGGCGGCAGCTCGCCCTTTTTTATTAGCTCATCAACCGTTAAGTGTACACCGGCTTTCAGAGGCCAGTTCCAGGCACTGCCATAAACGCCGTGCAGCAGGATAACAATGGGCAATGTTTGTGCACGGCTGGTTGCTGCGGGTACATAAACGCATATATCGCCGCGGCCTTTCAGATTAGGAGTTTTTACAGTGATAAATCGTAGGTTATTAGTTTCAAATTGTGGGTCGGAAACTTCTATTGTTCTGAATTTTGACATTTTTAATTAAAAACTATTACGCCTTTCGCGTTGCGGCCCTTCAGCATATCGTCAAAGGCTTTGTCAAGGTCGTTTAAATTATACGTTCGGGTTATCATTTCTTCCAGCAGTATCTCTTCGCGCTCATACAGGCTCACAATCTGGGGGAAGTCGGTTTGCGGTCTGCATTTGCCATAAAGTGGGTTCATATAAATCTTATCCCACTCAAAAAGTCGCATATCAATGGTAATATCTTCTTCAATACCGCTTACCTGCATGGCGGTTCCGGCATTGCGCACCATAGCCAGCGGGGCGGCGCCCAACGCCGGGATGGCGGTACATTCAAAGGCGTAATCGGCGCCGCGCGTGGTCATTTCACGCACCTGTTTAGCGGCGTTTAGCAGGCCGGTATCGTTGCGGTCGGCGAGGATAGTATGGGTGGCGCCAAATTTTTTGGCCATTTCCAGGCGAACAGGATTCACGTCTATCGCTATGATCATGCCCGCGCCGGCCACTTTTGCTCCCTGTATCACATTAAGGCCCACGCCGCCGGTACCCAGCACCACTACCGAAGCACCCGGTTTCACTTTGGCGGCATTTACCACCGACCCATAGCCCGTCATCACCCCGCAGCTGATGATAGCTGCTGCCGGAAAGCTCATTTTTGTCGAAGCGTTTTTCACCACTGCACTTTCCTTTACCAGCGTATATTCAGAGAGGGTGCCGATATTGAACGACCGGATAACAGGCGCGCCATCCAGTGTACAACCATCCAGATGTGCATGCCCAGGCGTATAACCGTTAGCCCCTGCTGATACAGGCGAGCATACCTCGCAAATGTGCTGGTTGCCCTCGAGGCATTGAAAACATTCGCCGCAATGCATGGCCCAGCTTAATATCACGCTGTCGCCCGGCGCAACGCTCGTTACATTTCTGCCCACCTTCTCTACCAGGCCTGCACCCTCATGCCCGATAACCAGTTGCTTGCCCCAGCTAAGCGAGTCGTAGTCGGTATGGCAAAGCCCGGCTGCCTTTATTTTTACCAGAACCTCATCATCATCCGGGTCGCTTACCACTATCTGGCGGATAGTGTATGTGCCGTCTCCTTCGGTTACTGCAGCCTTACAAAGTATTGCCATGTTATTTAATTATTTATGAGTGAATGAGCGATTTGCAGCTACCTTCACGTTTGCGCCTTTCATCGCAGCAACTCATTTTTCAGGTATTCTGCGCTTTTCGTAACACTTGCATCCCAATTCATTGCAAAATTTTCCTGTTCTACAAAAGCATAATCCAGCCCGGCTAACCTGGCGTTAGCAAATATGCTTTTAAAATCAATGGTGCCGCTGCCTACCTCGGTATTGATCAGGCGGTTAGCCTTATCCATATCTTTTACATGAAACAGGCTAAACCTGCCCGGGTATTTATGGAACAGCGAAACCGGGTCGGCCCCGCCGCGAACTATCCAGTAAATGTCCATTTCCATCTTTACCAGCTTCGGGTCGGTATTGCTCAATATCAGGTCATAACCCAGCTGTCCGCCGCCCATATCCGTAAACTCGAAATTATGGTTGTGATAGCCCAAATGCACGCCCGCAGCTTTTGTCACTTCACCAGCTTTGTTCATTTTATCGGCCAGCACCTTATAATCATCAGCGGTTTTGCGGTATTCCTCAAATATCCACGGTATCACCACGTACTTTTCGCCGAGGATGTTGGCTACCTCTGTAAAATGCTTCAGGTCGTCAAAATCCTTTTCGCCGCCTATGTCAACCCCGTACAAGCCGCTGGTGGTAGTAAGGTTGTTGGCATCCAAAATAACCTTGAATGCCTTCGCATCCATCCCCCAGAATTTATCCTTACGCGTATAACCGTTCGGCTCCACATTGGTATAACCCGCGGCGGCCACCTTTGCCAGCACTCCGGGCACATCCTTAGCTATCTGTTCGCGAACCGTGTACAGCTGTAATCCCACATCCTTATGAAAGCGCGGCGTAAACGTTGGCTTCATTATCAGCCCTGCCGACAGCAGGCCTGCCTGTTGAATAAATGTCCGGCGGTTTGTTTTCATATTGTTGTTGTAAATATTGTCAGAACTCGGATTTATTGAATTGAGGGAAATGGGAGAATTTACAGGATTCTGTTACTTCTTTCAATTCAATAAATTCGAGTTCAGATAATTTGGGCGTTGCCTGCGGCCGGGCTTTCCGTTACAAGTCCTCGCTGCGCTGTGGGCTTTTCACTGCAATCCCTAACGCGGTTAGTGGGCATTTTTCCAGTTCCCCTCTCTCCAAAGGAGTCCTACGGACAAGAGGGGAGCAAAAAAAACACATCGTTAAAATCACACCAGCGTTCCCTTTTTCAGCTCCGCAGCCGCATAATTCGCAGCCCTTGTGGTTAAAGCCATGTAAGTTAGCGACGGGTTTTGGCACGCCGTCGACGCCATTGCCGCTCCATCTGTTACAAATACATTTTTGGCATCCCAAACCTGGTTCCATTCATTCAGAACGGAAGTTTTGGGGTCGCGGCCCATGCGGGCAGTGCCCATTTCGTGTATTGCTGCGCCGGGATACGATTCCGATTCAAACTTGGCCACATCTTTCAGCCCCGCAACGGTAAGCATTTCTATGGCATCGTTCACCATGTCCACGCGCATCTTACGTTCGTTTTCGCCATGCTGTACATCCATCGCCAGCACCGGCAATCCCCATTTATCTTTTTTGTTTTTGTCAAGCGTAACCTTGTTGTTATGGTCAGGCAGCATTTCGCCGAAGGCCGCCATGCCGAATACCCATTTGCCCGGTTCGCCCAAAGCGTCTTTGTATGCTCCGCCAATCTGCATCTCGGGTATCTCGCGGCCCCATCCTTCCCTGCTCGCTATTCCCTGGTAGCCAAAACCACGTATATAATCGCGCTTGTCGCCATCCACGTTGCGGTAACGCGGCACATAAATACCGTTCGGCCGGCGACCAAAATAATACCTATCATCAAACCCTTCAACCGTAGCGAATGCGCCTGCACGCATGTGGTGGTCCATCAGGTTATGGCCCAGCTCGCCGCTGCTGCTGCCCAGGCCGTCGGGCCATACATCGGTAGCGGAGTTCATGAGTACCCAGGCGCTGTTAAGTGTTGATGCGTTGAGGAATATCACTTTGGCGTAATACTCGTAAGTTTTGTTGGTTTGCGCATCAAGCACTTCAACACCGGTTGCCTTCTTTTTGTCTTTATCGTACAATATGCGGGTGACGATGGAATACGGCCTTACCGTTAAATTGCCCGTTGCCATAGCCGCCGGCAGGGTTGATGACTGCGTGCTGAAATATGCACCGAACGGACAGCCCAGTGCGCATTTATTACGGTAATTACAATGACTGCGTCCCGGCAAAGCCTTTGTGAGATTCGCGGTACGGCCTATGATCATTTTGCGTTTACCGGCATAATGCGAGTTGATCTTATCTGCAACCGCACGCTCGGCCACGTTCATATCCATTGGCGGTAAAAATTCGCCGTCAGGCAATTGGTGCAGGCCTTCTGATGAGCCGCTGATGCCCGCGTGTTTCTCCACATGGCTGTACCATGGGGCAAGGTCTTTATAACGTATCGGCCAGTCAACGCCGACGCCATCTTTCAGGTTCGCCTCAAAATCAAGGTCGCTCCAGCGGTAGCTTTGGCGTCCCCACATCAGTGAGCGCCCGCCAACGTGGTATCCCCTGAACCAGTCGAACCGTTTGATCTCTGTGTACGGACTATCCTTATCACTCGCCCAGTAATCAAGGTTAGTTTCGTTAAGGAAATACTCGCGACCGAGCACAGGATAGTCTTTTGTCATTTGGTACGTACGGCCCCCGCGGTGCTCAAATTGCCACGGTGCTTTAAGCGCGTTGGTATAATCCTTCACGTGCTCAATATTGCGCCCGCGCTCAAGCATGATGGTTTTTAAGCCGTTTTCGGTAAGTTCTTTTGCTGCCCAGCCTCCGCTGATACCGGAGCCGATAACGATCGCATCAAATGTATTATTTGCCATAGCTGTCCCTGCTGAATATCCTGTGTTCACAACATCTTTAAATTGTGAATTACGAAATAACAACGCAATAAAAGAAAGCGTATTTTGGTTAATTGCTGGCGAATATTATTCAAAAAGAACCATACGTGATTCCCGCATGATAAATTGCGCCATTAATATCGTAATTTCATCATTGTTTTTTGCCAAAACGTTGCGCTACTTTGGCAATAGTAAATAAAACCGATATGAGAAATTACAAGCTATTACTTGCAATTGTTGTGTGCTTTATGGGTGTAGCAAATGCCCCGGATCTTTTTGCACAGGCAAAGCAGAATGCTGGCGTAAAGGATGAGGTGATCTACCATGTGTTTCAGCGCAGTTTTTTTGATAGTGACGGCGATCAGCACGGCGACCTTAAGGGCCTGCGTTTAAAACTGGATTACCTGCAACAGTTAGGCGTTACAGCAGTACAACTGACGCCTTTATACGAATCCATGTACTATCACAATTATTTCGCTACCGATTTTTACAAGATCGACCCGCGTTACGGCACCATGCCCGACTATTTGCAATTGGTTAAGGAATTGCACCGCCGTGGAATGAAGATATACCTGGATATGGAAACGCAATATGTAGCCGGCGACCATATCTGGTTTCGCGACTCATACAACAGCCCGAAATCGAAATACAGTGATTATATCGTCTATACCGATAAAACCAACGCCAACCCCATAAAGATTGTAGGCGGTGTGAGCGACTTTACCGGGTACGACGGCGTTACCCGCAAGCTGGTGATGGTGAACCTGGATAATAAAGCAGTACAGGCCTATAACTATCGTTTCTTTAAGTTTTTAATGGACCCTAACGGGGATGGCAAATTCGACGATGGCGTAGACGGTTTCCGTCTCGACCACATGATGGATAACCTCGATAACACGAACCGCCTGCCGCATCTGTTCACCAGTTTCTGGAACCCGTTGATCACCAAACTGCGCAAAATCAATCCTGAAATTAAAATAGTGGCCGAAAACGCCAATTGGGGCGGTTTCGGCATTCATTATCTCACCCAAACAAAAATAGACAGGGTGTTTGATTTCAGGCTGGCATTTGCCATACGCAACCAAAGCAAAAAGGAGATTGAAAAAATGGCGGATTCTACCCTGCTGCTAACGCCAAAAGGCAAACAGCAGGTAGTGTTTATCGAAAATCATGATATGGGCCGGTTTGCATCTGTAGTAAAAAGTAATCCGGGTAAACTGCGCATAGGCTGTGCGCTGAATTTGCTGATGGGCGGCGTACCTGCTATTTACTACGGGCAGGAACTCGGCCAAACCGGCGAACACGGCAGTTGGAATGCTACTGACGGCAACGACATCCCCGACCGCCAGGCCTTTGAATGGTACAAAAGCGACGAAGGCCCCGGCATGGCTTACTGGTACAAGAACGGCCCGTGGTGGACAAAAGGCAATACCGATATTCCGAATGATGGCGTATCGCTGGAAGAAGAAAAAAATGATCCCAACTCATTGTGGAACTATTACCGGAGGATGATAAAACTGCGCCGCGAATACCCGGTGATCATTAACGGCGATTACAGAAACCTTGACAACGATAACACCAAAGTGCTGGCTTTTGAGCGCTTTAAGAACGGCAAAAAAGTAGTTGTTACCGTGAACTTTTCAGATAAAGAGCAACAGGCCACATTGAACGTTATGGGCAAGGTTTGGAAGAACATTTGGGGCGATGTGAAGGCCGAAACCAATGCGAACAAAGCGGATATAACATTGCCTGCGTATGGTGTTGCGGTTTGGGCAGTGAAATAATAGTGCAATTAGCGATGCAAAAATTTTACGTTGCTACTTTTTTGCAATCTCCCAAAAAAACCCTAAACTCATGCCATATTAAATTATTATGTTGAATAAAATTTTGGACCGCTTAAATGGCATGGGAAATCATAAAAACTGGCACGAAAAACATACCGAAGGATTGAATTTTGGACAGCGCCTGGCTGATTCGGTAGCGAACGGAATGGGCTCATGGCGATTTATCATCTGGCAAACTATTATTGTCGCGATATGGATGATCATGAACGTTTTAGCCTACGTTGGTCATTGGGACCCATATCCATTCATCTTGTTAAACCTTGTTTTCTCTACCCAGGCTGCTTATGCCGCACCGATCATTATGATGGCGCAAAACCGGCAGAACGAACGTGACCGCGCACAGGCTGATGAAGATTTCAGGACAAATGTGGAGGCGAAAAAAGAGATTGAAGCCTTACAGATACGTCTGAATGCCATTGAGGTAGACAAGCTGGATAAACTGATGGAGAAAATTGATAAGTTGATGGCGAAGATGGATTGTTAATTTGAATAAAAAATGCAGGAATCAGGCGGCAGGGAAACAAGAGGAGAAATTTGCCGTTATCAACTTAATGATTATTGATTCTTGGAACTCGGATACTGATTCTTATTTTCGCGATATGGGAAGCACTGCCGACGAATTTCTGGTTGCCGCTGAGGAAAGAGCATTTGATATAGACCACCGACGGGTTATAAACTACAACATCGGTAAGTATGATGCTGCTGTTGCACGGGGACTGTCGCGCCTTACTAACCTGGAGACGGCCAAACGTAAGGGCCACGTAATCAAGTGGAAGATGATGGAGAACCTGGACAAGATATTGCCAGAGTTCGAAGCTAATTTCCAGAAACGCGGCGGCAAGGTAATATGGGCCAATGATGCGGAAGAAGCTAATCGCGAAATATTAAATATACTTGAAAAGGCAGGCGCCAAAACGGTAGTAAAGTCCAAATCGATGGTGACGGAGGAGATCGAACTAAACGAATTCCTCGAACATCACAACATCGAATCGCTCGAAACCGATCTCGGCGAATACATTGTACAATTGCTCGGCCAAAAGCCGTACCATATTGTCACTCCCGCCATGCACCTCAGCAAAGAGGATATTGCCAAACTGTTTCACGAACGTTTCGGTACACCGCCTGACGCTTCGCCCGAGCAGCTTACTGCCAAAGCCCGCGAGTTGCTGCGCGATAAGTATGTGCAGGCCGATGTTGGCATTACCGGGGCCAATTTTCTGATTGCCGATACCGGCAGCATAGCCATTAGCGAGAATGAGGGTAACGCACGTTTAAGCACTTCGTTCCCAAAGATACACATCGCCATTGTGGGTATTGAAAAGATCATCCCATCCATAGCGGACCTGGACCTGTTTTGGCCGATGCTGGCCACCCATGGCACAGGACAAAATCTGACCGTATATAACAGCATATTAAGCGGTCCGCGCCAGGCTGGCGAAACCGACGGCCCGCAGGAAATGTATGTAATATTGCTGGATAACGGCCGCACCAACCTGCTGGCGCAAAAAGAACAACGGCAGGGCTTATACTGCATTCGTTGCGGAGCATGCCTTAACGCGTGCCCGATATACAAGAACATCGGCGGCCACTCTTACGAAACCACTTATCCCGGTCCCATCGGTTCTATTATAACGCCGCACATGAAAGGGATGGAGGAGTTTAAGCACATGAGCTACGCATCTAGCCTTTGCGGCAAATGCAGCGAGGTGTGCCCGGTGAAGATAGACATCCATAAAATGCTGCTCCTTAACCGCCGCGATGCGGTAAAGGAAGGCCTCGTGCCCAATAAAGAACGCTGGGGCTGGAATTTCTGGACAAAAGGAATGCTGAAACGCAAATTGATGGATTATCTGAGCGGAAAAACCAAAAACTGGCTGTTGCGCACCTTCTTCAGAAAAACATGGGGCCACTATCGTGAAATGCCGCAGGTAGCCGAAAAATCTTTTGCCAAACAATGGCAGGAGAAAAATACTGGCGAACAGCATTAGCAAAAATTAGTAGCAGCAGCAGTTGAGAGGGGGCAATTTGCAAAGATTGTAGTGTGCCGGTAATATTTATGTACAGAATTTATAATTGATCATCCGTCTATCAGCTTTGAGCTTTACGCCTTCTGCTTTTAGCTTTATTACTTTATGCAAGCGCCACTAAAAGAACGTATTATATTAGGCATTGACCCGGGTACTGCCGTGATGGGGTATGGACTGGTAAAGGAGACCGGCAACAATATAGAGCTCATTAGCATGGGTGTGGTGAAGATGGAGACGATGGACGACCACATGCTGAAACTCCAGCGTATTTTTGAAAAGACTGTAGCCCTGATCGACAACTATCATCCGGATTGCCTGGCTATCGAGGCGCCATTTTATGGCAAAAACATTCAGGTAATGCTGAAACTTGGGCGAGCGCAGGGCATGGCAATAGCGGCGGCTTTATCGCGCAATATCGAGATCACGGAATATGCGCCGCGTAAAATAAAGCAATCCATCACCGGCAATGGCAACGCTGCCAAAGAGCAGGTAGCCGCCATGCTGCAAAACCTGCTGAAGTTTAAGGAAACGCCCGAATTTTTAGACGCTACCGACGGTTTGGCCGTAGCGGTTTGTCATTCGTTTCAGAAAATCACCACCGGCAAAACCGGCGGGGTAAAAAAATCCTATTCAGGCTGGGAAACTTTTGTGAAGGATAATGTGAATAGAGTAGCGGGTGCTGGGAAGGGAAAGAAGTAAAGAGCTCTTGTACGAGGTATTAAACAAATAGTCTTTTCGAACGAGCGGAGATGGATAGTGCGTGGCTGCGAGGAGAAATCTTATGCACTATACAAGTATAATACCTACATATTTCATAGGATTTCTCACCTGCCCTGACCGCTCAAGCCCTTTGCTTATGCAGGTTCGAAATGACATCATTTACATATTTCAGAATCTGTGAGCTTATAATCTAAGCTTCCTTTTATTCGTGCTCTCTCAGCGCTTCCCTGATCTTGGCGGCAGTTGCCTCCAATTGTTCAGGCGTAAAGCTCAGTTTTGGGCGGGCGAAGTTGAGATCGTCAACCCTATTCATCGGGATAAGGTGAATATGCGCATGCGGCACTTCCAGACCAATAACCGCAACGCCTACTTTTTTGCAGGGAATAGCCGCTTTTAAACCTCTTGCAACAATTTTGGCAAATAATTGCAGGCCCACGTATGTTTCGTCGTCAATATCAAACAAGTAATCCACTTCCTTTTTAGGGATTACCAGTACATGGCCTTCGGCAAGCGGACTAATATCCAAAAATGCCAGAAAGTCAATGCTCTCGGCTACTTTGTAAGCAGGGATCTCGCCTGCTATTATTTTTGAGAAAATGGTCATTTTGGTGGGTGGTTGATTATGTTGATTGGGCGAGTAGTTGTATGAATAGGTTAATTAGATGAAAGATTATTCAAACCATTCACCTAATCAACCCAATCAACTATCTACTTATCTCCAATATCTCAAACTCCATTTTGCCGGCAGGGACTTGGATTTCAGTAGTTTCGCCAACTTTTTTGCCTAACAGGCCTTTTGCAATCGGCGAAGTCACCGATATTTTTCCGGCTTTCAAATCGGCTTCGGTTTCCGATACCAATTGGTAGGTCATGGTAGCGCCGTTTTTTACGTTCTTGATCTTCACTTTTGACAGCGCAAGCACTTTTGACGTATCCAGTTTGGATTCATCAAGCAAGCGTGCATTGGCTACCACTTCCTGTAATTGTGCTATTTTAGCTTCGTGCAAGCCCTGTGCTTCTTTAGCCGCATCATACTCGGCATTTTCTGAAAGATCGCCTTTATCACGTGCTTCTGCAATTGCTTTTGAAATGTTGGAACGACCAACAGTCTTCAAATACTGTAACTCTTCTTTTAATTTATCTAAACCTTCTCTGGTATAGTATGATACCTCTGCCATAACGCACAAATAATTTTAAAACTTCAAATCTTATTAGTTAGCAAAAAAAATAGTCCCCCCTTGCAGGAAGGACAAGCATTCATAAAAAACAAACAAGACTATATGAGCCGTTAGCTTACATAGTCTTGCCTTGTAAAACGAAGATAAGTGATTTAAGTTTTAATATGCAAATTTTTGTTGGCCAAATTGGTGAGTTGTTGATTGGGTTGATTAAGTGAGTGGTTGAAATTATTACGAATTAACATCTAAAAACCATTCACAATTCACCATTCACTACTCACCTAACCTCGCCAGCTTTTCCCCCATCACCTCGCTGATCTTGCGGTATGACTCAAAAGTCCAGCCTGCCACATGCGGGGTAAGGAGCACTTTGCCGGAGTTTTTCAACTCGTCGAACCAGGGCTGCTCACCCAGAGCAGGGAATTTTTCTACTTCGAGTACATCTAATCCCGCGCCTAATATTTTGCCGCTTTTTATGGCGTTCAGGATAGCGCTTACCCTGGCTGTTTGGCCGCGGGACGTATTGATAAAGAATATGGGTTTTTTAAAGTGGAACAGGTATTCATCGTCCACCAGTCCTTTAGTTTCAGTGGTAAGCGGTACGTGTATGCTCAGTACATCGCTGTGCTTCACAATTTCTTCCATACTTACCTCGCGGGCGTACTGGTCGCTGAAACCGGTTTTGTATTTGTCGTACGCGATCACGTTAACGCCAAACCCCGACAGCTTGCGGGCAAAGCTGCTGCCCATAAAGCCATAGCCGATAATACCTACCGTTTTGCCTTTCAGCTCATAGCCACGGTTGGCTTCGCGCTGCCAGCTGCCGCCGCGCACCTGTGCATCGGCAATACGGAAATTGTTCATCAGCGATAGCAGCATACCTACGGCATGCTCGCCAACGGCATCCATATTGCCTTCGGGGGCGTTAATAAGCGCTATATTCTTTTCCCGGGCATAAGCCTCATCAATATTGTCCATACCGGCGCCGGCACGACAGATAAAACGCAGGCTATGAGCTGCATCGAGCACGGAGCGGTTCACCAGGAATTTGGAGCGGATAACCAAACCGGCATAGTCGCCAATGATCTGTAAGGCGACATCGAGTTTAATGGTTGGCTGGTAATCGCAGGTATAACCGAGGGCTTCGGCCTGTTCAATAAAAACGGGGTGTATATCGTCTACGATAAGTATATTTTTTTTCATATTCCGGCTACAAACATATTGATACGCAAGCTAAGAAGCAATACGCTAAACCTATCGCCGTTTTAATTGTCTTATTTAAAAATATTTTTTGTTATGCAACTCTTCGACAGACTACGTGACGACGTAAGATATTATATAGAAAGGCTCACCGAAGGCGGTTTCGAACGTGTTTTTAACAACATCGATCAGTTGGGCGTTAAAAAAGGCGTGGATAAACTCGGCCTCGAAAAATTTATAGATCAATGTGCCATGCTGGCAGCAGGCTCGGGTGTAATTGCTGGAAGCGGCGGTATACTGACGATGGTTGTTGGCCTGCCGGTGGATTTTTTAAACCTGCTTACCCAGCAGTTCCGTATTACCATGGCCATTATGTATAAGGAGCGCGGCACTTACCAGGTTGATTTTAATGATTTTATGCAGCTCATCGCCACTTCGCTAAAAGTTGAAGCCAGCGTGGCCCTCACCAAAACCATGCTCGAAAGCACTGCCGAAAAGCTGCTGGCGGTATTCGGTACACGCGTTGCCGAAAGACTCATCCCGGTGGTAGGCGCCGCAATTGGCGGAGCGACGAATTACCTGTTTATTAAACGCATGGCCAAATCGGTAAAACAGATGCAGTTTGAGCCGGTGGTGATTACGGTGGTAGAGTAAGGCTTTCCGGGTATCCGTCCGCTTCCTGAACGGAACACTTCCGGACACATGGGATACTGGAAGTTTGTGTAAGCCGTTCCCCCTGTGTATAGTTCTTTACTATCGCTTTCACCGCTCAATTGCCGCTGAGGCTACTACTTTTTTCTTGATAAAAAAGTAGCAAAAAATCAAGTCGCTGGAAAGGCTTTTTGGCCACACGGGCCTTTGCCCTTCAAAAGCTTGCTCCTCAGTCGGTATCGCACAGCCCCTCCGCAACTTTTTAGCCCAAAGCTTTTCCATCGGCGGTGTTAATCACAAACTTTGAGCATTGGAAATAACTTTTGGCCTTTGCGCTTATGCTTCGAGAGCCTCGGCGTGACAACCCGCATATTATTAAACTATGCAAAAGCGGGCAAAGGCCTGACGGAAAACCGGGCCGGGAGTATGGCCTGCGGGCAGAAGGTTTTTTCCGGCTTGATCTTTTGGTTACTTTTCTATCAAGAGAAAAGTAACAGCCTCAGCGGCAATGAGCGGTGAAAGGGATAGATAACAAACTTTGCATCGCGATCAGTTTTCCGCCTTGCTCGCTTCTCGTAATGATGATTAAATAAGGTGTCCGTCCGCTTCCTGAACGGAACACTTCCGGACGCATGGTTACCTGTTCGCCGTAACCTTCTTCGTCAACGCCACAAAATCTGCCACGCTTAACCGCTCTGCACGGAGTTCAAGCAATGGCTCATCGCCCATTTTTTCTTTGTTGATGAGGGATGATATGGCATTGCGCAACGTTTTGCGCCGCTGGTTGAAACCGGCCTTTACTACCTGCCAAAAAAGTTTCTCGTCGCAATCCAATTCGGCAACCTCGTTGCGTGTAAGCCTGATCACGGCCGAAAGTACCTTGGGCGGCGGATTGAATACGCCTGCCTTCACGGTAAACAAATATTCTACCTTATAATAAGCTTGCAGAAAAACGCTCAAAATGCCATATTCTTTGCTGCCGGGTTTTGCGGTACAGCGTTCGGCTACTTCTTTCTGAAACATGCCCACTACCTCAACCACCTGCTGGCGGTTATCAAGCACCTTAAATAATATCTGCGACGAAATATTGTAGGGGAAATTGCCAATAATGCCCAGCGGACCTTTAAATATCGTCCCAAAATCCATCTCCAAAAAATCGGTATTAATGAGGCGGCTGCCTAATTGGGGGTATTTTTTTTGCAGAAACTCGTACGACTCGGTGTCGATATCAACCAGATAAACCTCGTACGCCGTTTTCTGTATCAGGAAGTCGGACAGGATGCCCATACCGGGGCCAACCTCCAGCACCTGGGCATATTTGCCCTCGGGGCGCAGGCTTTCTACAATTTTATTGGCAATATTTTTATCCGTTAAAAAATGCTGCCCCAGATGTTTTTTTGCCCTAACCAGTGTCATTACCACTCAAATATTTGAGCAAATTAAATCATATTTGTGCTTTATTATTCAACAAATCTTAATATTGCGTATTAAGGTGAAAGGGAAAGCCGAAAGGTGAAAGGGAAAAGCAGGTATAAATTATGATTATCGGCTAAATTTGCACCATCGGTGTAATCCCCCATCAAATCGGTATAATCATAAATAAAGCGGTGTAATCATAAAATGGAAAAAGTAAAAATAGGTATCAGTATAGGCGATGTGAACGGCATCGGGCTGGAGATCATCATTAAAACCCTTATTGACCACCGCGTTTATGATTATTGCACGCCGGTTGTTTACGGCCATACCAAAGTGGCATCGTTTTACCGCCGTACTATCGAAGCCAACGAGTTCAATTTCAACGTTATTACCCATGCTTCGCAGGCACAGCACAAACGCGCCAACATGATCAATTGCTGGGAGGAGGATGTGCGCATTGAACCCGGCGTTATCAATAAGGAAGCGGGTAAGTTTGCGTTTCTGTCGCTGCAACATGCCACTAATGATCTTATTGAAGGCCATATAGACGCGCTGGTTACCGCCCCGATCAATAAAGATACCATACAGAGCGACGAATTTCATTTTCCCGGTCATACCGAATATTTACAGGAACGTGCCGGTGCGCCAGACTCGCTGATGTTTCTGGTAAGCGATACCCTGCGCGTGGGCGTGGTTACCGGGCATATCCCCGTGGCCGACGTTGCCCGCAGCATAACGGTGGAAAAGATATTATCCAAACTGCGCCTCATGAACGCCAGCCTGCGTAACGATTTTTGGATACGTAAACCAAAAATTGCCGTACTGGGCCTTAACCCGCATGCCGGTGATAACGGCGTGATAGGCAACGAGGAGCAAACCACCATTATCCCCGCCATTGAAGAAGCGCGCGCCAATGATATACTGGCCTTTGGCCCATACTCTGCCGACGGCTTCTTTGCCAGCGGCACTTACTTGCAGTTTGATGCCGTGCTGGCCATGTACCACGACCAGGGCCTGATCCCTTTTAAACAGGTGGCTTTTGAATCGGGCGTGAACTTTACCGCCGGGCTCAACATTATCCGTACCTCGCCCGACCACGGTACCGCGTACGATATTGCCGGTAAGAACAAGGCATCAGAAGTATCCTTCCGCGAAGCCCTTTTTACCGCCATACACGTAGTAAAGCACCGCCGCGAAACTGCCGAGCTAAATGAAAACCCGCTGGCCTTTACTAAACTGAGCAGGGACAGGGATTAAGAACCAGAATTAGAACCAGGATTTAAGGGATTTTATTGATTTGCGGGAGGTGAGTTGCATGCGGCTGTCAAAGGTAACCGCAGCGCGCACGGAGATTTACACAGAGGCCGCAGAGTGCGGTTGTGTCATCCTGTCCAAAGGACTCCTAATGGAGAGCTTAGTCTGCACTGAGTTTATCGAAGTGTAAGAGGGCGAGCGTGGGGCTTAATTGATATTAGCGAAAATGCACTAATCTCCAATCAACTAATCACTAATCCACTAATTCACTATCTTTAAGCCATGGAACTAAACGAGTATGAGTGCGGCATGCTCGACGCACTGCTCAAAGCCTTTGACGACAAGAATACCCTTGACGCGCAGCAAATGCAAATGCTGTTTGTGAACCAGGAGCAATTGTTACTGGAGCTTATTAATGTGCTGGTTAACTGGAAACTGGTAACACCCTTCGGGCATGATGCTGCGAGCGGGTTGCCATTGCTGCTTCGCCGCGAAAAGCATGCGCTTTATTTTATGGAGAACGGGGGGTTCTCGGGCAGTATCCAGGAAAAAACCACCTTTATACAACAGGAAGCCGAACGCCTGCGCGAACGCGAAGAACGCATAGAACAACTTGAAAAAAAGATAAAGGACCTTAACCAGCAGCACAGCCTGTTGTGGATATTTCTTGCCCTGGCACTGGTGGTGGCCGTGGTAATATTCTTACTTCACTATATTTTTAACCTGGTTTAGGTATCAGGGCCGCCTATTTCAATCCCATTAAAGCTATAACCAATAGCGCAAACGCTATAAACTCGGGTAATAACCGCCAGGGGCTTAAAGCCGTCCGTCCGGCAATTATGCAGGTAGTTTACTACTATAGTAATACATCGATGAGCAAACAGTCGAGACGCAGTCTCTTAATATATCGGTTCGTAGTTGGAAACTACGAACAGCAGTGATAACATCCTGTTTACACGCAATGCTACCATGCATAAAAATCATGTTAATTCTTTAATCCGACGAATCAAGGTTCAGACACCCAACGCTATGCACACATAAAATCCACTTCTCCACACCGTACCGGCATAAATCAAAAAAATACTTTCCTATTCGCTAAAATAACCTTACATTTGCGGGCTAATTTGTTGCTCATTGAAATCGCTGCGCACATATTCAATTCCTTTTACCGGCCTCAAGCTTGGTAAACATGTTTTTGATTTTGATATAAACGACAGCTTTTTTAACGACTTCGAGTATTCGCTGGTGAAAAAGGCCAACCTTAAATGCGAGGTGGAACTGGACAGGCAGGAAACTATGCTGATCCTGAATTTTCATATCACCGGCGAAATTGGCCTGAATTGCGACCGTTGCCTGGCTGAGTTTCCGCACCGGGTAGACATTAAGGAGCAGCAGATAGCCAAGTTTAGCGAAGAGGAGATTGACGAGGACGAGGAGATCATTACGCTGGGCAAAAATGATCATGAGATTAATATTGCCGGGCTGATTTATGAGTATATAAACGTTGCAGTACCGTTTTATTCGGTTTGCGGCGACGAGGGGAATACCCCTTATTGTGATAAGGAAATGCTGAAAGAGCTAAACAAGCTTTCGGTAAATAATGAACAGAATGAGCAGAACGACCCACGCTGGGACGCGCTCAAAAAATTTAAATAATTAACAAATTAAGTTATGCCACATCCAAAACGGAAGTTCTCTAAATCGAGAAGAGATAAACGCAGAACGCATTACAAGGCTGAGGCCCCTACGCTAACTACTTGCAATACTACCGGCGCGGTACACCTGCCACATAGGGCTTACACTGTTGATGGTAATGTTTACTACAACGGTAAATTACTGATAGAGAAAGCCGCTACAGCCTAAGTAATTAGGGATGAAGATCGGCTTGGATATAATGGGGGGCGACTATGCCCCTAAAGCGGCCGTTTTAGGCGCGATTGAGGCTCACAAAGCTTTGTCGGGCCACCAGCTTGTGCTTATTGGCGACAAGGAAGCGGCCCTGCAAATATTGAGCGAAGCTAATTACAGCCCCGATCATTTCGAGTTTGTGCACACAACCGAAGTTATTGGTATGGGCGAACATCCCACAAAAGCTATTGCACAGAAACCCGGTTCGAGCATCGCACTGGGTTTTAAGCTTTTAAAGGGCGAGCAGATACAGGCATTCTCCTCCGCAGGCAATACCGGCGCTATGCTGGTTGGCTCTGTGTTTAGTATAAGGCCCATACCTGGCGTGCTGCGCCCTGCCATGACGTCGATCGTTCCGCAACTGAACGGCGGTAAAAGCGTATTGCTTGACGTTGGCGCCAATGCCGACTGCAAGCCCGATATGCTGCTGCAGTTTGGTATACTGGGTAAACTTTATGCCGAACACGTATATAAGATTACCGATCCGCGCGTTGCCCTTGTGAATATTGGCGAAGAAGCAGAGAAAGGCAACATCCTCACCCAGGCCACCTATCCGCTCATGAAGGATAGCGACCAGTTTAATTTTACAGGCAATATAGAGAGCCGCCATTTATTTGATGGCGCGGCCGACGTGTTGGTAACCGATGGTTTTACCGGCAACATGATCATTAAACTGGCCGAATCGTTCTACGTGGTATCGCTTAAAAAGCGTATTAAGGACGAGTTTTTTGACAGGTTCAACTACGAGCAGTACGGCGGAAGCCCAATCCTGGGCGTGAATGGTTCGGTAGTGGTTGGCCATGGCATATCAAACCCAGAAGCCATAAAAAACATGGTTTTATTATCAAAAGATGTTTATGAAAGCGGCCTGGTTGAGCACATCAAACAGGCGTTTGCTGTAAAAGAATAAAAAATGAGTAAAATCACTGCCGCTATTACCGCTGTACATGGTTATGTACCCGACTATATATTAACCAATAAGGAACTGGAAACAATGGTAGATACCAATGACGAGTGGATCATCACCCGTACCGGTATCAAAGAGCGGAGAATATTAAAAGGCGAAGGTTTGGGTACATCAGACCTGGCCGTGCCCGCCGTTGAGGCCCTGCTGAAAAAGCGCGGCATCGGCGCAGATGAGATCGACCTGATCGTTTTCTGTACCACCACCCCTGACATGCCTTTCCCGGCAACTGCAAATATTTTAGGTCATAAAATCGGCGCGAAAAACGCCTGGGGTTTCGACCTTCAGGCCGCCTGCTCGGGTTTTATTTACGGCTTAACTGTTGGCGCGCAATTTATAGAAACCGGCAAGCATAAGAAAGTGCTGGTTGTAGGTGCCGATAAAATGTCGTCCATGATTAACTATGAAGACCGCGCTACCTGCATCATTTTCGGCGACGGCTGCGGTTGCGTACTGCTTGAACCGGATACCCAAGGTTTCGGCGTAGTGGATTCTATCCTCCGCAGCGATGGCTCCGGCGTACAATACCTGCATCAAAAGGCTGGAGGCTCGGTAAAACCGGCAAGCCATGCCACGGTCGACGCTAAAGAGCATTACGCTTACCAGGAAGGTCAGGCTGTATTTAAATTCGCTGTTACCAATATGGCTGATGTTGCTGCCGAAGTAATGGAGCGCAACAACCTTACATCAGACGATGTGGCATGGCTGGTACCGCACCAGGCTAATAAACGTATCATCGATGCTACGGCTAATCGTTGCGGTTTACCTTCAGAAAAAGTGATCGTAAATATAGAACGTTACGGAAATACCACCAATGGCACCATACCACTGTGCCTTTGGGAGTGGGAAGATAAATTTAAAAAAGACGACAACCTTATTTTAGCAGCTTTCGGCGGCGGCTTTACATGGGGCTCGGTTTATGTAAAATGGGCCTACGACCCTAAATGATTTTTTCTCCGCTAGTCTTTCCCTTTGCAAAGGGAAGATTTGGAGGGGCATAAACATTATTAAAAGTACATTGTTATTTTTCTTACCCTAATTATTAACAACTATTTGAAACAATAAAGCAAGCAAATTTGCATAACTGTATGTTTGCACCTTATTATTGTAACTTTATCAACCAATTTCATACTTAAAGCATGGACATTAAACAAATACAGGACCTTATCCGCTTCGTATCAAAATCAGGTGTGAACGAAGTATCGATAGAGCAGAACGATTTCAAGATCACTATCAAAACCAATCAGGCGCCTACTTATGTTACCGCTACCGTGCCAGTAGCCGCAGCCCCTGCACCGCAAGCAATAGCTTCTGCACCGGCTGAAGCCCCCGTACATGTTAATGCTCCGGCTGACGTTGCACCGGCAGCCGAATCTTCAAACTATATTACTGTTAAATCGCCGATGATCGGTACTTTCTACCGCTCTGCCGGTCCGGAAAAACCATCATTTGTAAATGTTGGCGACGAAATAAAACCAGGCAGCGTGCTTTGCATTGTTGAAGCGATGAAACTGTTCAACGAAATTGAGTCTGAAGTTTCGGGCCGTATCGTGAAGGTTTTGGTTGATAACGCATCACCTGTTGAGTACGATCAGCCATTGTTTTTGGTTGAACCAGCGTAATTGATGTGCAAATGAAAAGATGTGCAGATGTGCAAATGAATTAAACCCATCTGCACATCTGCACATTTACATATCTGCATATTTATAACATTTGCACATTTGAAAATTATGTTTAAAAAGATTCTGATAGCTAACCGTGGCGAAATTGCCCTGCGTATTATTCGCACCTGTAAGGAAATGGGCATTAAAACCGTAGCTGTATATTCCACTGCCGACCGCGATAGTCTGCACGTACGTTTTGCTGATGAAGCCGTTTGTATCGGTCCGCCGGCAAGCCGCGATTCCTATTTAAATATTCCAAACATTATATCAGCCGCCGAACTGACCAATGCCGATGCAATACATCCGGGTTATGGCTTTTTGTCGGAAAATGCCAAGTTCTCGGCTATTTGTGCCGAATATGGCATTAAGTTTATTGGCGCCACTGCCGACCAGATCAACTCTATGGGTGATAAGGCTTCGGCTAAAGACACCATGAAGAAAGCCGGCGTGCCTATCGTTCCGGGTTCTGACGGCTTACTGGCCGACTTTAAAGAAGGTATTGCCATAGCTAAAAAGATCGGCTACCCGGTAATACTTAAGGCAACTGCCGGTGGCGGTGGCCGTGGTATGCGTATTGTTTGGAGAGACGAAGATTTTGAAGCTGCATGGGATTCGGCCCGTGCCGAATCAGGCGCTGCCTTTGGTAACGATGGCATGTACCTGGAAAAATATGTGCAGGATCCGCGCCACATTGAAATACAGGTAGTGGGCGATCAGTACGGCAAAGTTTGCCATCTTTCTGAACGCGACTGCTCTATTCAGCGCCGTCACCAGAAACTGGTTGAAGAATCGCCTTCACCGTTCATGACCGAAAAGCTCCGTAAAAAGATGGGCGAAGCGGCTATTAAAGGTGCAAAAGCGGTAAAATACGAAGGTGCAGGTACCATCGAATTTTTGGTGGATAAAGACCGCAACTTCTACTTCATGGAAATGAATACCCGTATCCAGGTAGAACACCCGGTTACTGAAGAGGTAATTAACTTCGACCTTATAAAAGAACAGATAAAGGTTGCTGCAGGCGTGCCTATCTCAGGCAAGAACTACGAACCTGTAGGTTGCGCCATCGAGTGCCGTATCAATGCCGAGGATCCGTTCAATAACTTCCGTCCGTCGCCGGGTAAGATCACCAACTTCCACTCACCGGGTGGCCATGGCGTGCGTGTGGATACCCACGTGTACAGCGGCTACACTATCCCGCCAAACTACGACTCTATGATTGCCAAAGTTATCTGCGTGGCTCAAACCCGCGAAGAAGCTTTGAATACTATGGAGCGTGCGCTGAGCGAGTTTGTGATAGAAGGTATAAAAACCACCATACCGTTCCACTTACAATTGCTGAAAGATCCGAACTTCCGTGCCGGTAACTTTACTACCAAATTTATGGAAACGTTTGAAATTGTCGGGTAATAAAACACCCTGGCTAAATAAAACGTAACTTTGGCAATAAGTATTTAAACACAACAATGGCAGGTAAGGACCTCATTAAAGCGGTAACAGAAAAGGGTAAGAACATAGAGGCCGAAATGTCGTTTTTCGACCATCTGGAGGCTCTTCGCTGGCACCTGATCCGTTCGGCTATTGCTGTGTTTGTCTTTTTTATCCTGGCCTTTTGGAAATACCCCTGGATATACAATAACATTATCATGGGGCCTATGCACCCAAATTTCTGGTCGTTCAGGATGATGTGTAGTTTGTCGAAAGTATTTGGCTTAAGCGGCTTTTGCATTGACCATATAAACGCCCAAATCATCAATACCGAAGTAGCGGGCCAGTTCCTGTTGCAGATCAACAGTTCGTTCATGATCGGTATTGTACTGGGTATTCCTTATATCCTTTGGGAGGTATGGAAGTTTATCAAACCGGCCCTGCTTGAAAAAGAACGTAAAGCAGCCAGCGGTTTCGTTTTTTACGCCTCCATACTGTTTATCGTCGGTATATTGTTTGGATACTACATCCTGGTGCCTGAGTCGATAGCCTTTCTTGCCGGATATACCGTAGGGCCGGATATTCATAATATGTTTACGGTTAGCTCCTATCTCTCCATTGTAGGAACGATTACGCTGCTTACCGGCATATTATTCGAGCTGCCTATTATAATCTATATCCTCGCCAGTATAGGCATCCTAACAGGTACATTTATGCGCCGTACGCGCCGCTATGCCATTATCATCATTATGGTGGTAGGTGCAATTGTTTCGCCATCTCCTGATATCCTCACCACCACTTTAGCTACTGTACCGCTGCTTGTTCTTTATGAAGTAGGGATATTGATAGCAGCAGTGGTAGAGAAGCGCCGCCTGAAAAAGCATGAGGAATTGATGACGACGTAGGGCGTCAACCCGTCATGGCGAGGAACGAAGCCATCTCTGCGTTTACAGGTAACAAACTGTGTTTTGCGAATTACTGCTTCAATACTTATCGCTTTCACCGCTCAATTGCCGCTAAGGCTGTT
>JBQCIS010000247.1:0-15082 GCA_051953515.1 Mucilaginibacter sp. | reverse complement strand
CGTATGCTGAATACCGGTATGATGACCATTGACCCCGCAACCGGATATATCAAAGACTGGGTAGGTGGCGATAACTTTAAGTATTTTAAATACGACCACGTAAACCAGTCTAAAAGACAGGCGGGCTCTACATTTAAACCATTTGCTTACGTAACCGCGCTGGATAACGGCTATACTCCTTGTGATAAATTCACCGATAAGCCGGTAACCATAAAATACATGGACAATGGGAAACCTCAGGTGTGGCAACCCAACAACGCCGACTTTCGTTTTACCTATCAGGATATGTCACTTCGCTGGGCCATGGGTAAATCGGTGAATTCTATTACTGCGCAGCTTACCGAAAAGGTTGGATGGGATAAAATTGTGCATTACGCGCACATGCTGGGTATTACCAGTCACCTTAAATCGGTGCCGTCTGTATCGCTCGGCTCAAATGATGTGTCGGTTTACGAGATGGTACGCGCATACAGCACTTTCCTGAACAAAGGTGTGAAGATAGACCCATTGCTGGTGACGAAGATCACCGACCAGGATGGTGACGTTATACAAGAGTTTACGCTGAAAAGCGAACAGGTGTTGAACCCCGAAACGGCATGGCTGATGTTATACATGTTCAGGGGTGGCATGGAAGAACCCGGGGGTACATCACAGGCCTTGTGGGAATATCCGGGGCTTTGGAAAAAGGATAATAACCAGATCGGCGGAAAAACGGGTACTTCTTCGCATTATGTGGATGGCTGGTATATGGGGGTCACTAAAGATCTGGTAACGGGTGTTTGGGTAGGTGCCGACGACCGCAGCGTGCATTTTAATGATTCGGAAACAGGCGAAGGTTCGCATACAGCACTGCCTATTTTTGGCAGGTTTATGGAGAAGGTTTATGCTGATCCGAAGTTGCCTTACAAGCCGGGGCCATTCCCGAAACCGTGGGTTAAGATCACCAAGACATACGATTGTCCATCGCCGCGCATTTCAACGGATACAACAGCTACGGATAGCTTGAACGCTTTTCCGGTTGATTCAACAAACAAGCCGCAGGAAGAACAGAAAAACCCTGCGCCAACCGGCGGTGATGATCAAAATATTCCGCCGAAGGAGAATTAACAGTTTCGCTTAAATAAAGCCGATGTACATCGCAATTAGGTTATGAATAAATTTTACCCCTGTTTAAACCAAGTTAAAAGATATTCACTGGCGCTGCTTTGTCTTTTATGCAGTATGTTCATCAGCCGCGAGGCAAAGGCGCAATATTTCGGCCAAAACAAGGTCCGGTACAAAAATCTGCATTTTAAGGTTTACCGTACTCCCCACTTCCAGATATATTATTACCTGCAAAACGATAGCATGATCAAGCGTTTCGCGCAGGAAAGCGAACTTTGGTATACGTTGCACCAGCAGGTTTTCAGGGATACATTTAAAAAGCCCAACCCGATTATCCTGTATGCCAATCATCCCGATTTTCAGCAAACAACCGCTATTGATGGTGAAATAGATGTAGGTACCGGCGGTGTTACCGAAGGATTAAAAAACCGTATCGTAATGCCGGTAATGGAAACCAACCAAACCACACGGCATGTTATCGGTCATGAAATGGTACATGCTTTTCAGTACCACGCCTTGCTGGGTCATGATTCCACTACCTACGAAAACATCAACAATATCCCCTCGTGGATGATTGAAGGCATGGCCGAATATCTCTCGCTTGGTAAAAAGGATTCATACACCGCCATGTGGATGCGCGATGCCTACATGAACCACGACATCCCGACAATAAAAGACCTTACCCAAACCAATAAATATTTTCCATACCGTTATGGCGAAGCATTCTGGTCGTTCATTGGCTCCACTTATGGCGATACGGTAATAGTGCCTTTCTTTAAAAACACAGCGCGCTACGGCCTCGAATATGGCATCAGGCGCACATTCGGCTATAACGACAGAACGCTTTCAAACCTCTGGAAAAACTCCGTAGAAGCAACTTATAAGCCATTCCTGAAGGATACCTTACAAAAACCCGTTGGCCGCGAACTGATAAACGATGTAAACTCGGGCAAAATGAACCTTGCCCCCGCAATCAGTCCTGATGGAAAGTACCTGGCATTTTTATCGGAAAAAGATCTGTTTACCGTTGATCTTTACCTGGCTGATGCACAAACCGGCCACATTATCAAAAAGCTCACCAGTAAGGTAAATAGCAGCCATGTTGATGAATTTAACTTCATCGAATCGGCGGGCACCTGGTCGCCGGATAGCAAACAATTCGCATTCAGCGTATTTAACAAAGGGCGCAACCGCATGCTGGTGGTAGATGTACCAAATGGAAAGATAGTTGACGATATTTCGATGGGCAAGGCAGAACAATTCAGTAACTTGTCGTGGTCGCCGGATGGCAGGAGTATCGTATTCCAGGGGTTAGCGAACGGGCAGGGAGACCTATACCTATATCGATTTGATACCAAACAGGTTACGCAGCTCACCAACGATAAGTATTCAGATTACCAACCAAGTTTTTCAAGGGATGGCAAAAAGATCATCTTCGCAAGCGACCGTACCACTTACGATAAATCCTTAAGTCAGGATATTACTTTCAACCTTGCGGAGCTCGATCTTGCAACCGGAAAAATCAGAAACATAATGGTGTTTAATGGCGCCAATAATCTTAATCCGGTTTATTCATCAGATAATACGCAGATCTATTTCCTTTCTAATCAGGATGGTTTCCGCAACATGTATCGTTACACAATTGCCACCGGACGTGTTGAGAAAATGACCAACCTGTTTACAGGCATCAGCGGTATTACCGAATATTCGCCTGCGCTGAGTATATCCAACAATAACGATGTTGTTTATTCGTACTACCACAAGCAAAAATACTCGTTATACAATGCTAAGGCCAGTGATTTTACCGCACAACCATCAGACACCACCTACATTGCAACCGCGGCAGGTGTATTGCCACCGGCACAATCGGTTGGTGTAAACCTCATCAACGCCAATCTGGATAATTACCTGGCTTATCCGCGCATACCTACCGATTCGGTAAAGAGTGTGCCTTATCATCCTATGTTTAAACTGGATTATCTGGCCAGCAGCGGTGTTGGTGTTGGGGTAAGTTCGTTTGGAACAGGTTTGGCAAGTGGTATTCAGGGTGTTTTCAGCGACATATTAGGCAGGAATGAAATTTACGCCGGAGCAGCTGTAAACGGCGAGATATATGATTTTGGCGCACAGTTTATATACATCAAACAAACCGGTCGGTGGAATTTTGGTGTGGGTTTATCGCATATTCCTTATCAATATGCTACCTATAACGTCATTCCAACAACTTATACCAACGGATCAACCACCATACCGGCATTTAATGAACGTTATGATATTGTGCGGATCTTCGAAGACCAGGCAAACGTATTCACCTCCTACCCTTTTTCGCGCACTGCGCGCATTGAATTTGGCACTGGCGTATCAACCTATTATTATCGCGTAGATGAGTACAGCACTTTGTACGATCAAAACGGCAATTATTTAAGTTATAACCACTCCCATATTTCAAACTCAGCTTTTAATGCCGATAGCCTGAATAATGGGTTTCACTTAAAGCCGTTCACACTTGTTCAACTGAATACTGCATTAGTTGGTGATAATTCTTTCTTTGGTGTTGCTGCACCGCTTAAGGGCTATCGTTATCGTATAGAGGCAGATTATAATATAGGCACCTACAATTTCTTCGACCCAACCATCGATCTCCGCGGTTACCTTCGTGCTGCACCGGTAACATTCGCTGCGAGGCTTTACGGTTATGGCCGCTTTGGTAACGCTAATGGGCTCTACCCGCTTTACCTCGGCTATCCGTTCCTGATCCGGGGTTATGAGCCGCAGACATTTTATAACAATAATACACGCACAACCAATGGGTTTACTATCGATCAGTTGTCCGGCAGCCGTTTAGCGGTGGCAAGCTTTGAAGTTCGGCTACCATTTACCGGTCCTGAAAAGCTGGCGCAGATAAAATCGAAATTCTTTTTCTCGGATCTCAACGCGTTCTTCGATGCCGGCCTTGCCTGGAATGACGGCGACCAGATCAAATTCGGTCAGTTAGCGCCTAGTTCACAGGCTCTGGATTCGCAAGGCGGGCCATTACAGCGTGTTCCGGCCATGAGCGCGGGGCTTTCGCTGCGCGTAAACGTATTCGGTGCGTTTGTGCTGGAGCCTTATTTTGCATATCCGTTCAACAGGACTGACGTAAGCAAACCTGTATTTGGCCTGGGCTTTACACCGGGTTGGTAAAACTTTAACCTGAATAAGCAGTTATATCGCTATGAAAAAACTGGTTTTGATAGTAATATTAAGTAGTTGCGGGCTTTTTGCCTTCGCGCAAAGAGTGGATACCATAAAAAAGCATGTTAATGGCGCTGTTGTGTTATCTACTAATAACATTGAGACCAATATCTCTCAGATAAAAGAACTGGCACGCTTCAGGGAATTAATAAACGCCGCTGGGCTGGATAGTGTATTACGTGCAGCCGGCCCCGTAACAGTTTTTGCTCCGGATCAATATGCCTTTTCACATTCAGGTATTGATGTGGCCGATTCGCTTACTAAACCAGCTAATAAGGCTATTCTTACCCGCTTACTTTTAAATCATATCGTTAAAGGCAACATTTCAATAGCTGATATTAGAAAACAAATTGAAGAGAATAGCGGAAGCGCTACGCTTACTACACTTGAAAACGGAAAAATAACGGCAACCATAAATGCCGACCGTAACATGGTGCTCACCGATGAGACCAATAAAGCAAGTATTATCAGCAGGTTTGATCTGCCTGCATCAAACGGAAAGATACAGATATTGAATGCCGTACTACTGCCGGGAAACTGATCAATCCGACCCAGGAATGACAATCTATCTGTAAGGTTATTTCGTAATTCTCTACAAAGAGGAAAAAAGATAACGGTTATCTCAACCGGTTAACCCAAAAGATAAAGCTATGAAAAGATCAATTTTAGCACTCGCACTTTTAAGTGCACTTGCATTCTATGGCTGCCATGGACAGGCACAAGATAAAACCAAACATCCTAAAGCTAAAACCACAGCGGAATGGAAGAAGATACTTACCCCTAATCAGTATTACATTATGGTAGAAAAAGGCACCGAGCCACCGTTCCATAATGCTTATGATGAAAATTTTCAGAAAGGCGTTTATAAAAGTGCTGCAACCGGCGACATATTATTCACCTCTGACGACAAATTTGATAGCGGCACTGGTTGGCCAAGCTTTGTAAAACCTGTTGATCCCAATAAGATTGAAATTGTTAAGGATTACAGCGATGGCATGGTTCGCGATGAGGTTATTGAAAAAAGTACAGGATTGCACCTCGGCCATGTTTTTGACGACGGCCCTGCCGATCGCGGCGGCAAGCGTTATTGTATGAACTCGGGCGCATTAATATTTGTTAAAGCGAAATAACTGCCCTTCTGGCATTACTCAGCGATGGACGCATTTGCGGTCTGCGCACATTGTTTTCATAACTCAAGCCAATGGTCAGGTCTATCCAATCCGGATTAACAGGCCTGATCATTTTTTCTTTCTGCGGGCGCGTATAAGTGCTTACTTGTTTAAACCTTTCCATCGCCTGTTCTTCGGTATTGATTTCTTCGAAATAAACCAAACGGCTTAATTGCTGCGAACTATCGAAAAACAACGACGGCATATCTTTATAAAACTGCAGCGTTTTCATCAGATCAGCGCATAAACCAACGTGCAGATTCTTTCTGTTTCTGTCTGTTATGATATAAATAAACCGTTTCATTTGATAATAAATTTGGCGTTTAAAAAATATTTACTAACTTTATGAGCATAAAATTACTAATAAAATTAGCAATTCCAAATTTTTATGTCAATTATTTCATCAAACATTAAATTTCTTAGGAAAAAGAGAGGTTTAACACAGCAACAGTTTGCTGATCAGATAGGTATCAAACGCTCGCTGGTAGGTGCTTACGAAGAAGAACGGGCCGAACCCAAGTATGAATTGCTAAAAGTAATAGCAGCCTTTTTTGATATCAGCATTGATGACTTCATAAAAGAAGAGATAAACGATAAATGGCAGCCAAAGCCAAAAGGCAATTTGCGTATCCTTAGTATATCGGTAGATAAGGATGGTGATGAAAATATAGAGATGGTACCTGTAAAGGCCAGCGCAGGCTATTTAAACGGTTATGCCGATCCGGAATATGTGGCCGCTCTGCCAAAATTCTACCTGCCTATGTTTAAGCAGGGTACCTATCGCGCTTTCGAAATAAAAGGCGATTCTATGCTTCCATTAGTATCGGGTACTGTAATTATAGGTGAATATGTTGAAAACTGGGCCGATATAAAAGCCGGCGAAACCTATGTGATCGTATCAAAAAGCGAAGGCGTGGTATATAAACGTATCGGCAATCGTTTTAAGGAAAATAAAAAGCTGAAGTTGATATCTGATAATCCGGTTTATGAACCGTATGAAATAAACGGCGAAGACGTACTGGAAATTTGGAAAGGCAAAGGCTATATCTCCACCCACCTGCCAGAGCCTACCCCTGAGCCAACAATGGAAAGCCTCACCGCTATGATGGCGCAAATGCAGCGTTCCATTGCGGGTTTGAAAAGTAGTAATTAAGCCCCCTCCGCCCCCTAAAGGGGGAACTTATAAAGATTTTCTGCAGCTCCTTAAATTCCCCCTTCAGGGGGTTAGGGGGGCTGCAACAATTAAGTTACAAGGTTGCTGTTAAACCCTGGTGCCCTATCTTTATCTTATTATCTATTAAAACTTAAAAACTAAAAATTTAAAATCATGAGAAAATTATTGTTAATGTGCTGTTTCCTTATCGGATTTACAGCATTTGCGCGGGCACAGGGTGGTATGCGAATGAGTGCTGAAGACAGGGCCAAACAACTGCAAACCCAGTTAAAGTTAACCGACGACCAGACTGCAAAAGTGACTGCTATTTATAAAGCACAGCGTGCTAAAATGGACAGCATCCGTACCGCTGCAAACGGCGACCGCGACGCGATGCGTTCGGCAATGATGCCTTTGATGAAAAGCACTAATGACCAGGTAAAAGCTGTTTTAACCCCAGACCAGGCTACTGCATACGACAAAATACAAGAAGAACGCAGACAGCAAATGCAGCAACGCATGAATGGCGGCGGTGGCGGCAACTAATTTTGCAATCACACAGTAAACGTTTTAAAAGCGCTTTGATAAAATCAGGGCGCTTTCTTTATTTTAGCGCAAATTATCTGCGTTGAAACCATACGAAGAACATTTGCAAAAAAGGCTGGACGAAAGAAAAGCTGCCGGGACCTATAGATCGTTAAAACCAGAAAGCGGCCTGATCGATTTCTGCTCGAACGACTATCTTGGTTTTGCGCGCTCTCCTATGCTGAAACAGATGATAGATGAGGAAATAAATCGTCTGCCATATATTTCTAATGGATCGACTGGTTCACGATTAATATCGGGCAACTCGACTTACACCGAACAACTGGAGCACACAATTGCAGATTTCCATCATGCCGAAGCCGGGTTACTGATTAATTCTGGCTATGATGCCAATGTGGGATTGTTTTCTGCTGTCCCGCAACGCGGGGATACCATTATTACTGATGAATTGATACATGCATCGGTTATTGACGGATCGCGTTTAAGTTTTGCCAATAAATACACCTTCAGACACAATGACCTGCAAAGCCTTGAAGACAAACTAAAACAGGCAAAAGGCAATTGCTATGTGGCGGTTGAAAGCGTTTACTCAATGGATGGCGATGCTGCGCCTATCGCTGAAATGATAGCGTTGACTGACCAGTATAGTGCCTGTTTAATAGTAGACGAGGCGCATGCCGTCGGTCTTTCTAAAAGAGGTATTGTTGCTGATATTGGCCTGCAAAACCGCGTGTTTGCACGAGTGGTTACTTTCGGCAAAGGTCTCGGCTGTCATGGCGCTATCATTTTGGGTAGCAATACATTGCGGGAATACTTAATCAACTTTGCCCGGTCATTTATTTATACAACGGCAGCCCCGGTTCATCAATCCGCGTCTATAAAGCTGGCTTACGGGCTTTTGGAAGATGCAGATAATGCAATAGATAAATTGAAGCGGAATATCGAACTGTTCAAGAAATGCGTTATTCTAAATGGGGAATGTGCATTGATAGATAGCGACAGCCAGATACAATGTATCCTCTTAAAAAGCAATGAAAAGGCAAAAATGATCGCCACTGAACTGCAAAATTCGGGGTTTGACGTACGAGCGATATTAAGCCCGACGGTGCCGCAGGGTACCGAGCGCATACGCATTTGCCTGCATGCTTTTAATAGCTATGATGAGATAACCGCGTTAACTGAAACTATAAACAAACTGATAAATGCCTGATCAACCCATATTTGTAACCGGCATAGGCACCGGGATAGGAAAAACGGTGGTCTCTGCCGTTCTAACCGAAAAGCTAAAAGCGGATTACTGGAAACCTGTACAATCCGGCGACCTGGATAGCAGCGATACACTGAAAGTAAAAAGCCTGGTATCAAACCCGACAACCGTTTTTCACTCCGAAACTTACGGACTTACACAACCCTATTCGCCGCATAAATCGGCACGAATTGACGGGATTGAGATAGACGAGACAAAATTCGTTATCCCTCAAACCGACAATCAATTGATCATTGAAGGTGCCGGCGGACTAATGGTGCCGCTGAACGACCACTTCCTGATAATTGACCTGATAAAAAACCTGGATGCCGAAGTGGTACTGGTATCGCAAAATTATCTGGGTAGTATCAATCATACTTTATTATCCATATCGGTGCTTAAACAATATGGCATCGACATCAAGGGTCTTATATTTAATGGCAACCTGGAGCCTGACTCGGAAAGTTATATTCTACAGTATACGGGTGTAAAACTGCTTGGGCATCTGCCTGAATTTAACACACTGGATAAAGGGGCGATAATTGAAGCGGGGAAATACATCAGCCTGTAATTATCGCGCCGATTTTGCCGAACAAAAATTTTGCCTCACCTTAGCATAAATTTTTGACCTCAAATTATGAAGAATATCACCGTAATAGGCTCCGGCACTATGGGCAATGGCATTGCACATACTTTCGCGCAGCATGGTTTTAATGTAGCTTTGGTAGATGTAAACAGCGACGCCCTTGATCGCGCACTGCAAACCATATCAGCCAATCTCGACAGGCAGGTTAAGAAAGGTGCGATAGATGAACAGGTAAAAACCAATACGCTGAACAATATCCAAACATATACCAGCCTTAAGGAAGCTACAGAAAACGCCGACCTTGTTGTGGAAGCGGCGACTGAAAACCCGGAGATCAAATTCGGTATATTCAGGCAATTGAGCGAATTTTGCAGAGAAAATGCTATCCTGGCTTCCAATACTTCGTCCATATCTATTACGCAGATCGCGTCCGTTACCAAACATCCCGAAAATGTTATCGGCATGCATTTTATGAACCCGGTTCCGGTAATGAAATTGGTGGAGGTGATCCGCGGATATGCTACTACCGACGAGGTAACCAGTAAAGTGATGGAACTATCGCGCCGGCTTGAGAAAGTTCCGGTTGAGGCCAATGATTATCCGGGTTTCGTAGCCAACCGCATATTGATGCCCATGATCAACGAGGCGATCTACACCCTGCATGAGGGCGTAGCAGGCGTTGAGGAAATAGATACCGTAATGAAATTAGGCATGGCCCACCCCATGGGGCCATTGCAACTGGCAGATTTTATCGGTTTAGATGTATGCCTGGCTATTTTAAATGTATTATACAATGGTTTCGGCAACCCTAAATATGCCCCTTGTCCGCTTTTGGTAAACATGGTTACTGCCGGACATAAGGGTGTAAAATCGGGTACGGGTTTCTATAAATATATTGCCGGAAGCAAGGATATGGTAGTTGCCGACAAGTTTACCGGACGATAATATTTTAAACCTTTCATGTAGTTGTTTGTCAATAACTTATTATTTATAAACACTACATATATGAAAACATTAGCAAAATTGAGCGCTCTGGCTGCATTGGCAGGCTCCGTGTTTATGGCATCTTGCTCGGGTGAGTATTATGTACAAACCCAGCCTACCGATGTAGTTTACGAAAGACCGGCAGCACCCTATGCTGACGCCGTTTGGATAGATGGTGATTGGGTATGGAGCGGCGGTGCTTATATACATCAGCCAGGCCACTGGGAACATGTAAGGCCAGGCCGTACCTGGGTATCAGGCCGTTGGTACCACGGCCAGCGTGGTTATGCATGGCATAGAGGACATTGGAGATAAGCCAAGCCCCCCGCCCCCTGAAGGGGGAGTAATTACAGAAAGTTTTAAATCTATATTAACAAAGCGGCCTTTTTCATTTTGAAAAAGGCCGCTTTGTTTTCTATTACTCCCCCTTTAGGGGGCGGGGGGCTTTACATTCTCTCCGGCACATTAATTCCCAGCAGATTCATCCCTTTGCTGATGATTTTTGCCGATGCCGCCGAAAGCTGGAGTCGGAATTTCTTTAGCTCGCTATCTTCTGCCTGCAGGATAGATTTCTCGTGATAAAACTTATTATAGGCCTTTGCCAGCTCATATACATAATTAGCAACAACTGCCGGGCTGAAATTCGCAGCTGCATCATTTACAACTGCCGTATATTGCGACAGGATAACGATCAGGTCGCGCTCAACCGGAGCTAATTCGGTCACGCTCGTCGTGTTTTCACTGAAATCCACATCTGCCCTGCTTAGCACCGACTTGATACGGGCATGGGTGTATTGAATGAACGGCCCGGTATGCCCCTGGAAATCTACAGACTCATTCGGATCAAATAGTAGCCGTTTTTTTGGATCAACCTTGAGCAGGAAATACTTCAATGCGCCCATACCTATAGTATGATAAAGTTCCTGTTTCTCTTCTTCACTAAAATCCTCTACTTTACCCAATTGCTCAGTCTGTTTTTTGGCGGTAGCTTCCATTTCGGCTATCAGGTCGTCGGCATCTACTACAGTTCCTTCGCGCGATTTCATTTTGCCGGATGGCAGGTCGACCATACCATACGACAGGTGGTATAATCCCTTCGCCCAGCTTTTACCCAGCTTTTGCAGTATGAGAAACAGCACTTTAAAGTGATAGTCCTGCTCATTACCTACCACATAGATTGATTCGTCCATGTGAAAATCATTGTATTTCAATTGGGCGGTGCCTAGGTCCTGAGTCATATATACAGAAGTACCATCCGAACGGCGTACAAGCTTTTGGTCGAGACCATCGGCAGTAAGATCTATCCAAACCGAACCATCTTCCTTTTCAAAGAATACACCTTTTGCAAGGCCTTCTTCCACAATATCCTTACCCAGAAGATAAGTATCCGATTCGTAATAGAACTTATCAAAATCAACACCAAGCGCATGGTAGGTTTTGCCGAAACCATCATATACCCAGGTATTCATGGTTTTCCAGAGGTTGATCACCTCTTCGTCGCCGGCTTCCCATTTTTGCAGCATTTCCTGTGCCTGCTTAATAAGCGGGGCGTTCTTTTTAGCTTCTTCCTCCGTTTGTCCTTCCGATTTCAGGAAATCTATTTCCTTTTTGTATTCCTTATCGAAAATTACATAGTATTTGCCCACTAAATGGTCGCCCTTTTCACCTGTCGACTCCGGCGTTTCGCCGTTGCCAAACAGTTGCCAGGCCAGCATAGATTTACAAATATGAATCCCCCTGTCATTCACCAAATTGGCTTTTATTACTTCATAACCGGCAGCTTCCAGTATCTGTGCAACCGAAAAGCCCAGCAGGTTATTACGCACGTGGCCCAAATGCAATGGTTTGTTGGTGTTTGGTGATGAATATTCCACCATCACCTTTTTGCCATTCGGTTTAGAGGTTGAAAGATCGGCGGGTAATATCTCGCTATAAAGCTGGCTTAACCAATAGCTGTCGGCAATTGAAATATTCAGAAATCCTTTTATTACGTTGAAGCCTGCTATTTCCTTAACCTCGTTTTTAAGGAATTCGCCTATTTCCGTCCCGGTTTGTTCAGGCGATTTACGCGAAAATTTAGTAAACGGGAAAGTAACTATGGTAAGCTGCCCTTCAAATTCCTTTCGGGTTTCCTGCAGGTTTACTTCGGCAGTGGTAATATCGGTATTGTATAAATGTTTAACCGCTTTCACAGCGGCTTCAGTAATAAAATTCATTGCGCAAAATTAACTTTTTTAGTTCATGGTTCATAGATAGAGTTTACAGTGCTGCTTACCGCTTTCAATTTTCAAAAGGCCAACTACACTCAAGCTGGAAACTGCCAATTAAAAAGCATAGCTTTGTGACATTCGACCTCTTATGAAACTTAATAACAAGCATTTTAAACTAAACGTTACTTCTGAAATAGGCGCGCTGCGCAGCCTTTTGATACATAGCCCGGATAGCGGCATTGGCAAAGTTGTACCTTCCAAAGCGCAGGATTGGCTGTTTGAAGATATTGTTCACCTTGATACAGCCCGCAAAAATGAATACGATCATTATGTAAAATTGATGATGTATTTTCTCGATCCTGACAAGATAAAAGGCAAGCTAAAGCAAATAGATGATCCGGAAAATAAACGTGCTTTTTTTAAACCTGACAACAAGAACTTCCATTCGTCTGACAAGGTGATTGAGATACAAGCCCTGCTCGCCGATATACTGGAAGATAAAGATGTACGCGAAACGCTGGTAGCATCGGTTTGTGCTATTGAGGCCTGCAGTTACCGTTTGCAACAGCAATTGTGTGACACTGATCCTGTTGAACTGGCCAAGATCTTCATATCAGGCACTTTAGTAAAGGACGAGATGATCTTCGCACCTATTCCAAATCTTATTTTTTCGCGGGATATTGGTATTACTATAAACGACTATATCCTGCTCAATAAACCGGCTAAAAAAGCCCGCGCGCGCGAAACATTAATTATGCGCTACATCTTTTTTAACCACCCGCTTTTTGCCGGCTACCGCGATAAAATTTTGGAAATACCGGAAAGTATACAACACTTCCTGCGCCCGGGCGATGATAGTGCCGAACGCACCACATTGGAGGGCGGCGATGTAATGATGGTTAGTCCCGGACATTTGATTATTGGTTGTAGCGAACGCACCTCTACAAGCGGCGCAAACGAGGCAATAAAGCTATTGTTCGCCAATAATGTTGTAGAGAAGGTAACCGTTGTTAAAATACCGCACAAGCGTGATTATATGCATATTGACACCATTTTTACGCAGGTGAAGCGCAATGTGTGGGTATTGCTGGGTTCGCTGGCCAGCGGTGAGGCGCCTGCCGAGGACAAGGAGCCGATTGCCTGGTTTGCGGATAAAAAGTCGCGGGAAAAAGTAGAGATTATCCAGTTTAGAAATGGCAAAAAGCCTAAAAAGTTTGATTGTATTGAAGACCTTCTTAAGCATATTAGCGAACAAGATTTGAAAAGCGAGGAAAAGACACGTTTTATTTACTCCGGGAACAATGCCTTCCCATACGATTCCCGCGAACAGTGGACAGATTCATGCAACCTGCTGGCTGTGCGCGATGGTGTGGTTTTGGGTTACGACCGCAACGATAAAACCGTTGATGCCTTTAAACAAAATGGCTTTAAAGTAGTTAAAGTAACAGAACTGCTTGAGCAATTCGAGAACGGAACGACTGATCCGCAGAGGATGAAAGACACGCTGATCCTGATGCCTTCGGCGGAATTGTCGCGCGCGCGCGGCGGATTCCATTGCATGAGTATGCCGCTGGAAAGGGAAGCGATTGTCTGAACTCGAATTTATAGAATTAAAGAATGGGCCGAATGTGATCACTTCTTTTACAATATATATTCGATAAATTCCCTAATTCCATAAATTCGAGTTCAGGCCATTAACTATGAACTAACCAATGCAATCCACCTCACATATATTAATGATCAGGCCGGTGAATTTCGGCTTTAATGAAGAGACTGCGGAGAGCAATGCCTTCCAGCAACATGATAAAACCGATAAAGGTTCCGTGCAGGAAAGAGCGCTGACGGAGTTCAATAATTTTGTAACGGTTTTGAGAAATAACGGCGTGGATGTAATTACTGTAGATGATACGCCGGAACCTTATACACCGGATTCTATCTTCCCCAATAACTGGGTCTCCTTTCACACCAGCGGCGATATCTTCCTTTACCCTATGCAGGCCGAAAACCGGAGACTGGAACGCAGGGAGGACATTATTAATGGTTTAGAAGATCAGTTTAAAGTTCATCACATCGTCGACCTGAGTCGTTTTGAGGATGAAGGCAAATTTCTGGAGGGTACCGGCAGCATGGTTCTGGACAGGGAGAACAAAATTGCGTACGCCTGCCTTTCGCCGCGAACTGACAAAAATGTATTGGATATTTTTTGTGAACAGGAAGGCTATACCGCCGTATGCTTTGATGCGGTGGATGAAAAAGGCAAAGCCATTTACCATACCAATGTGATGATGTGCATCGGCAGCAAATTTGCTGTGATTTGTTTAGATAGCGTACCTAATCCGCATGAGAAAGTTGTTTTGACAGAATCTGTTAAAAACAGCGGCAAGGAGATTATCAATATTTCATTCGACCAAATGAGCCGGTTTGCCGGCAATATGCTGGAAGTGAAAAATAAGAATGGCGAAACGCTCATTGTAATGTCAAAGACGGCTTATAAATCCCTCACGAATGAGCAAAAAAATACTTTAACAAAGTTTGGAAAACTGGTGTTCAGCGACATCAATACCATTGAGAAAAATGGCGGCGGAAGCGCGCGCTGTATGATGGCAGAAGTGCATTTGCCGGTTATTAACTAAGCAATTCTTGTAGAGTTGATTAGGACAATTTTCCCGTTCAATTCAATAAAACCCGAAATCATTACAAATAAATTATTTTTTGCCCCTGATTTTTTATCGGTGTTGTACTTGTAATTTATGTTTAAAATTTACATTTGCCAAAATTTTAATTAATGCAGAGTTACCAGGAATTTCTTGACCTAAGCGTAGGTTTCCCACAGGAAGGTTTTGAGATAAT
>JBQCIS010000246.1:0-23398 GCA_051953515.1 Mucilaginibacter sp. | reverse complement strand
CCTGTCGAAAAAACCATCTGTCGGTTTTAATTACCTGTTTGATACCGGTTTGCTGCACAAGATATTCCCGCAGATGGTGGCGCTTTACGGCGTGGAGTACATCAACGGCAAGGGGCATAAGGATAACTTTTACCACACCCTGCATGTGCTGGATAACATTTGCGAAACTACCAACGACCTTTGGCTGCGCTGGGCGGCTATACTGCATGATATTGCCAAACCTGCCACCAAACGTTTTGAGGCCGGCCACGGATGGACGTTTCACGGGCATGAGGACCGCGGCGCACGCATGGTGCCCAAGATATTCGCCCAGCTAAAATTGCCGCTGAACGAAAAGATGAAACAGGTGCAAAAGCTGGTAATGCTGCATTTGCGGCCTATTGTACTTTCGCAATCCATTGTTACAGATTCGGCCGTAAGGCGTTTACTTTTTGAGGCAGGCGATGATATTGATGCGCTGATGTTGTTGTGTAAAGCAGACATCACCACAAAAAATGAATATAAGATAAAAAAATACCGCCAGAATTTTGAGCTCGTGCAACAGAAGCTGAAAGATGTTGAGGAGCGCGACAAGATCAGAAACTGGCAGCCGCCTGTTACCGGCAACGATATCATGCAGTTATTCGGCTTAAAGGAGGGCCGGGAAGTGGGAATTATCAAAAACCAGATACGCGAAGCCATCCTTGAGGGAGATATCCCCAACTCGCGCGAAGAGGCTATTGCCTACACAATTCAGAAGGGCGAAGAGATTGGCTTAAAAGTTGTGGCAAAAATCTAAATTTTTTCGCTTAGCATTAACAATCTTTGCCGAAATCATATAGTTGACATAAATAAAATAACATTTTCATTAATTTTGCTAAAATCTACTTAAACAATGGCAGTTTACCGCTTCAGGATCGCATTTGAAGACTATGACGATGTCATCCGCGAGATCGACATCAAATCAAATCAAACATTTGAAGACCTTCATCGTGCTATTCACCAAGCTATAGGCTATAATCCGGATTATCCGTCATCTTTCTATATCAGCAACGACCAATGGACAAAAGGCGAGGAAATTACCTTTATGCCCAACCAGCGCAGGATTGACCGCGGTGTGGCGTTGATGGATAAAGTAAAACTGAGCAGCCGTATTGACGATCCGCACCAGAAATTCTACTATACATTCAATTTCGACCGTCCTTTTGATTTTCATGTTGAACTGATGAAGATTCTGTTGGAAGATGCACCAGGCGTTACTTATCCATCAGTTGCGAGGGCGGTTGGCGATGCGCCTAAACAGTTCGGCAATGTGTTTAACCCGGTTAACCTGCCTTCAAGCAGCGAAGAGTTTGAATCGTTTGATGATAGCGGCTTTAACCCTGAAGAAGCAGAAGACCTTACAGAGGTTACCGACGAGGACGATGTAGAAGAAAGCGACGACATCGACAACCATGAGGACGAGGAAGAAGATGAATTCGGCAGTGAATTTTCTGACAACGAAGGCTTCGACGACGAGCGCCATTCGTCAAGTGATGATTATTGATTAGTCCATAGACAAAAAATATTTGTCATTGCGAGGAACAAGCGTGAGAAACTTGCGTAAACGTGACGAAGCAACCTCATCGTCTACCTATCAGCAACGAGGTTGCTTCGCGCTCAATCCCACCCACAGTCCGCTCGCAATGACATGTTTGCCATAAATTTCAATGACCTCCCCAACCCTCATCGTAATTGCCGGGCCAACAGCTGTCGGGAAAACCGATACGGCCATAGGACTGGCACGGCATTACGATACGGTAGTGGTTTCTGCGGATTCAAGGCAGTTTTACCGCGAAATGTCTATCGGTACGGCGAAGCCTAATGCCGGAGAACTGGCGACTGCCAAACATTATTTTATCAACTCCCACTCCATTACTGAAGATTTTACCGTAGGCGATTACGAAAAGCAGGCATTGGCATTGCTCTACGAACTTTTTAAAACGCATGATAAGGTGATTCTTGCCGGAGGGTCGGGCTTGTACATAAGGGCGGTTTGCGAAGGCTTTGACGAACTGCCGGAGGCTGATCCCACCATCCGCGAGCGGCTGAACGAGGAACTCGCCGAAAAAGGCATCACGCATCTACAGGAAAAACTAAAAGACGCCGACCCCGAATACCATCAACAGGTAGACCTGAATAATCCCCAGCGCATTATACGCGCCTTGCAGGTGTTTGAGAGCACCGGCAAACCTTTTTCTTCATTTCGCAAGTCTACGGTAAACAAACGGCCCTTCAATATTGTTAAGTTCTGCATAGATTTACCGAGGGTGGTGCTGTACGAACGGATAAATCAGCGTGTAGATATAATGGTAGAGCAGGGTTTAATTGAAGAAGTAAGATCGCTGCTACCCTATCGCCATCTCAATGCGCTCAATACCGTAGGCTATAGCGAACTGTTTGATTATTTTGACGGCAAAACCGATCTGGAAACGGCCATCAGCCTGATCAAACAAAACACCCGCAACTTTGCCAAACGGCAGCTCACCTGGTTCCGCAAGGACAAGGGAATGCATTGGGTAACTCCCGGTAATATTAACGAAATAACCAGCGTTATTGAACAACAGGCTAATGCCTGAAGTATTTTGATCGTTTATATTATAAATTATACCATCTAAATCCCTATGTCATTTCGGCCGCAGGGAGAAATCTTTTGCGACATACTCGCGAATAAGGGCTGGCGCAAAGCATTTCTCCTCGTACCTCGTCGAAATGACAGCGAAGAGTACCTATGGATTCAAGAAGAGCATTTATCAAAAAAGCAGCGCTGCTAACCGGCGCTGCCAGTCTGTCGGGCATCCTGCCTGCATCCATTCAAAAAGCCTTAGCCATTAATCCCGCTCCCGGAAGCACTTATCTGGATGCTGAGCACATTGTTATCCTGATGCAGGAAAACCGTTCATTCGATCATGCTTTTGGCAACCTGCGCGGCGTACGCGGCTATAACGACCCGCGGGCCATTACCCTGCCTAACAAAAACCTGGTATGGCTGCAATCTAACAACCAGGGGCAAACGTATGCGCCTTTCCATCTCGATATAAAAAATACGCGCTCAACCTGGATGAGTTCGCTGCCCCATACCTGGGCCAACCAGGTAAGTGCGCGTAACGACGGTAAATTTGATAAATGGCTCGAATCCAAGCGCTCATCCAACCAGGCCTATAAGGATATGCCGCTTACGCTGGGTTATCACAACCGGCAGGACCTGCCCTTTTATTATGCCCTGGCGGATGCGTTTACCATTTGCGACCAATATTTCTGCTCATCGCTTACCGGCACAGGGCCAAACCGCCTGTTCCACTGGACGGGAACTATCCGTGCCGAGCAGGACGAAAACTCGCGCGCTTTAGTTTGGAATGATGATGCCGATTTCGGCGACCTGAAATGGACCACCTTCCCAGAAAGACTGGAAGATCATGGCATATCATGGAAATGCTACCAGAACGAAGTGGGAATTGATGTGGGGCTGAACGATGACGAATCGCAATGGCTTTCCAACTTTACAGATAACGAACTGGAATATTTTGCTCAGTACAACATTAAGCTATATAAAAAACATGTCGACTGGCTGCAAAAACAGGCTGCAGACCTGCCCACAAAGATCGCCGGCCTGCAACAGCAGCATGCACAAACAACCGGCGCAGCATCACTACGTCTCAAAGCCCAGTTAAAAGACGCACAAAAGCAGCTGGACGATGTAAACAAGCAATTAGCAAATATCCATCCGGGTGATTTCGACCGTTTAACAGAGCGTTCAAAAAATCTGCATAACAAAGCCTTTTCATCCAACGAAATCGACCCGCATTACCATGAACTAACCACGCTCGCTTATAACGACAACGGCCATCACCGCGAAATGCAGGTGCCTAAAGGCGATGTGCTGGCGCAATTCAGAAAGGATGTAATGACGGGCAACCTGCCTATGGTATCATGGATAACCGCGCCTGAAAACTTCTCAGATCACCCAAGCGCACCTTGGTATGGCGCGTGGTACGTATCGGAAGTAATGGACATCCTCACCCATAATCCGGAAGTTTGGAAAAAGACCATTTTCATCCTTAATTATGACGAAAACGATGGCTATTTTGATCATATTCCGCCATTCGTAGCGCCGCATTCCCATAAAGCAGACACCGGCAAGGCTTCGAAGGGTATTGATACCCGCGTTGATTACGTTACCCTTGCGCAGGAGCGTGAACGCAATAATTTCCCGGAACCTGACAATGCCGAAAGCCCGATAGGCCTGGGTTATCGCGTGCCCATGATCGTGGCATCGCCGTGGAGCCGTGGCGGCTGGGTAAATTCTGAAGTATTTGACCATACTTCATCGCTGCAGTTTTTAGAGCATTTTATTCACGAAAAAACCGGCAAACGTATTACTGAAACCAATATCAGCCCTTGGCGGCGTACCATTTGTGGCAACCTTACTTCCATCTTCCGCCCTTACCGTGGCGAAAAGATCCAGCAACCGGCATTTCTGAACCGTAACACGTTTGTAGAAGGCATAAACAAAGCCCAATTCAAAAAACTGCCTTCGGATTTTAAGGCGCTTTCGCCTGCCGAGATTAGCCAGTTCAACCATGCGCCGTACCTTTCTCCCTATATGCCACAGCAGGAACCGGGAATAAAACCATCAAACGCCCTGCCCTACCAGTTGTATGCCGACGGTAACCTGGCAGCGGATAAAAAAACCTTCAGGATCAACTTTCAGGCGGCAAATACACTATTTGGAAAGTTAGCAGTTGGAGCACCATTCAATGTATACGCGCCGGATAAATTTAAGGGTGAGGCTGTGCATACCTGGGCCTATGCAGTTACAGCAGGTGATACCGTACCAGACCAATGGCACCTGCACGATTTCGATAATAAAAATTATCACTTGCGGGTTTACGGCCCGAATGGCTTCTTCCGCGAATACACCGGCAATAACGCCGACCCGGATATAACCATTGCCTGCGAATACCAGGTTAAAACCTCGGGCAATTCGGCCTGGGGAAATATCGAACTAAAAGTCACCAACTGGAGCGACAAGAATAATTACCACGTGCAGATAACCGACAATGCGTACCGAACGAACAACCTGAGCAAGATGATAAACCACAGCAGCGACAGCTCCATTATACTTAATCTGAATAACAGCCATAACTGGTACGATTTTACGGTGCGGATAACCGGCGCCGTCAATTTCATGAAACGCTATGCAGGTCGCGTGGAAACTGGCAGACCAAGTCACAGCGATCCGTTTATGGGGCGTGTAAGCTAATGCGTTTGCAAGAAACAGTCGCCTACCTGACTATCTTATTATCTTTCAGGTTATAATGCTGCACCGGCTGGTTTACCGTTACCACCACCATATTGTTGAGCACGGTTTTACGGGTGCGTACATTCAGGAATTTCGGTTTTAAACGTGTAATCGGGTAATCGTTAACGCTGTAGGTCTGGCTGTAGTTCCATCCCTTTTTGTCAAGCTCTTTTAGCTGATCGGCGGGAATATAAAGCATAAAAGTATTGGTAGGCGGCGTTTTTATGGTATCCGGATCTATAACCGTTACAGGCATATTCAGGTAAAATTCCAGCGGCCAATTGCTTTGCTTATACAGCATCATAGGGTACTGTTTGGCATTGAAATGATTCATGTATTGCCCGGTCATGCTGCCCGCCTGGTACTCCACCAGCGATGGATAAAACGCGAGGTTGAGATAAATATTTACCATAAACGACAAGATAGCCGTGCTCAGCACTACCTTTTGCAGCGTGACATTACTCAGCATATCCGGCGCAAAAACCACTGCTATGTAAAGAGCGCATAGCAGTGCGATAACAGGCCATTTCAGATGATCAGGAACGAAGAAATATTCCAGTATGCCCAGTATCACCAGCACTAACCCGATAACAATGAGTTGTGTAATGCGGATAGCCTTAACGCTTTTATCCGCCTGCACATTGAACAGGTATTGAGCGGTGATAATGGCAAAAAACGGATAGATAATATTGGTATAAAACGGCAGCTGAAACTTCGAGGCCGAAAAAACCAGGAAGGTGAGCAAGCCACCGCACAGGCAATACCACTCATGCGCCTGTACATTCTTTATGCCCTTTTTAATAGATTGATAAACGCCAGCAAACAGCAACAACGACCAAGGAAGGAATGCCCAAAGTGTAGTATGGATAAAAAACGTGGGGTCGCCGCTGCCTTTTATTGGCCCATTGTTAAAGAACCTGCCGAACTGGCTCCCCCAAAAGAAAAAACCGATGCCCGAAACACCTTTCTGCCCGAAAATCACTTTTTCAGGGTGCAGGTCAAATTGCTGGTAGAGGCAATACAGTTCGGGCAATATCAGCAGCATAGTCAGCACTATGGCTACCAGCCAACGCCAGTTAAACAATTTGTTCCATTGTTTGGTGATGATAAGATGCCCGGCAATTGCCCCGCCGATAGGGATCACAACAAACATTCCCTTGGTCATGACGGCGCAGGCGGCGAAAATGCACCCGGCCAGCAAATGCCAGCTGTTACGGGTATAGGCCTTATAGAAATGGTAAACCGATGCGATGATCAGGCCGGTTAAATATGGTTCGGCACGCACATCGTTGTTGGAGATTACCAGTTGCTCGGCAGTGAGCAATATCAGTACCGCCCATAATGCAACCTGTTTATTGTAAAGATCTTTAGCGAAATGGTAGGTATAAACTGCGCCCATCAGCAAAAACAACACGGCAGGCAGTTTATAGGCCCATGTGGTAAAACCGAACATATTAAAGGAAAGCGCAGCCATCCAGAACGGGAAATGCGGTTTATCAAGCCAGTCGCGGCCATCCAGCATCAGGTTCAAATAATCATGGCGAAGCACCATTGTTTTGGCAATGGTGGCATATAAGGTAGCATCGGGGGCCATAAGCGTAACAAAAAGTCCGCTAAGGTTCACCGCCACTGCCACAGCAATAAACAGGCAAAGCCATTTTAACTGTTTCGCCGGAATAGTTTGATCCATAAATAGCAAATTGTTTTAGGTGCGTCAAATATAACGCAATTGCAATTGGTCAAAAATAAAAAAGAATGAGGACTAACCCGAGAAACGGGGATGTTTGATGTATCGCTTTAGAAAAAAAATGTGTTAAGAATAAACATTTTACACACTTATGCTATTATGTATTTACACTTAAACAATTTGAACATGAAATACGCATTTGTTATGGGCAGCAGCGCCTTTGTAGTGCCACAAGGCGTAATACGTTATGCTGACGAAGACACCAGCACCGAAATCTTAAAGATCAATTCACTTTGGCACGATAATATCCCCGATGCTTATTTCAGCATCGATCTGGACATAAAAGACAGGAACGGCAATGGAGTTATTGTACACGACAACAAGGCATTAGGCACCGATATACGCGTGATAGCCGATGGTAAAAGTGTACAGGTACTGGATGCAAACGGTGTAAATATTATTAAGGTGATACAGATGGACGACAAAACCGCTATGAGCCTTGAACACAATATTATTGCCGAGTTTGAAGTAAATATGCCGATTGCCGCTATCAGAATATTCGGCGAGTTTATGACGCACGATCTGCATATAACCGCAGAAAATGAGCGCTTTTTTGTAAATGATGATGGCTATGCAACCGCTGCATTGGCGGGTAACGATCTGCGTTTCACCCCTGCTGGTATGGTGCTATAAATAGCTTAGCCACCAGTGTTTATGCGTCCGTTTGTAATTGCTGTACCAGCGGCAAGGGTAATATAGTATGGCTATAACAACGAGCCATACCCCGTAAACTACCCAAAGTGAAAAACCATAACCAGGCGGATGGAACAACAATGGCGACCCCGGCGAAACGATCTGGCCGGTAGTAAAGCCTGCCGCAAAAAATACGATAATACTGATGATGCGCAGGATAAAGAAATGCGGCACGTAGTAAAAGAACGGCACATTGCCGTAAATAGTGAGGAATTTGGTAAAGCGATTATTGATATGCTCTGTAAAGGCAAGTACCAATAACGCCATGCCAAGCGTCATGAGCGAATATAACAATGACGGCGGGTACTTACTTACGTTAAGAAATGAAAGTATAGTATGTACGCTATCTTTTTGTATTGCCCAGTGTGACGGATCGCCATAATCATTAACCAGTCTCAATACAAAAAACAACGTCAGGGTAGCTATACCTGCATAGCGGAGGAATAATCTGCGTTTATTGGCATCGTAATTCGTACGGTACTTAGATCCTAATGCATAACCAAGCAGCATCATGCCTGTCCAAGGCAGCACGGCATACAGGTCAAATATCACATGCGTTTTATTAAGCGGGATAACGGTACCAAATGCCGTCAGAAAAAGAGAATCGATATTGAACCAGGCGCCTGTTTGGGGCAGCTTCAATCCGTCAACAATATCGTGCCCAAAGAAAATAATAGCGCCTATTATAGCAATGTATTTTAGCGGCAGACGTGATAAAAGCCCTAATATGATCATGCTCAGGCCTATCGCCCATAAAACCTGTAATATCAGCACATTGTATAATGGATTGGCGGTTATGGCAAGGGTAATGAGTACCACTTCAACCACCACCAGCCATGCCCCTCTTTTGATTAAGAAGCCCATAAGTTCGCTTTTTGTACGCCGTGTACCTGCTATATAGGCAGATACGCCGCTCAGAAAAACGAATGTTGGGGCGCAGAAATGGGTTATCCAACGGGTAAAGAACAATATGGGTGTTGTAGTGGCCATATTGGTTGGGTCGGTACCCGGCCCACTGAAATAAAAGAAATCACGACTATGATCTATAGCCATTATAAGCATAATGGCACCACGCAGTATATCAATGGATTGAATGCGTTGCTTTAAAACAGGTGAATCGGGGTTGGTCATATCCGGCTGATGCTAAAATAATATTTTATAAGCATCTTATAAAGATATGATTGCTGTAATTAAAGATTGTTACAAAGTTATCAACTGCTATTTCGGTTAACAAACGCAGGATGAGAAGATTGTGGCATAATATTAAAAATTGTCATTGCGAGGAACAGCATCATCAGTGTGCCTATGGGTGACGAAGCAACCTCGTCGCCATGCAATACGAAGAGGTTGTTTCGCTGCGCATAGCCCCGCGCATTCCGCTCGCAATGACATAGTTTTCATCTCGAAATGACAGTCTTTTCTTATATATTTAATATTCCAGCTCGTAGCAATCAAACCCGGCCGAGTGCAGCAACGACTCCACTTTACGTGGCGAAAGATGATCGGAAACTACGCGGAGTATATGATCACAATCTTCCAGGTCGAAATTCCATTGCGCGATAGCCGGAACGGATGATAATAAAGGCTGAACCCTGTTAACCGCCTTGCGGTCGCGAACACTTGTTACAAATACTAATACATCCATAATTGGTGAGGTTTTGTTTTTAGGAATGACGATCAGGATTCAAGAATCAGGACAAACTACAGCTGAAGTAATTTACTTTTCTGTTTTGTTCCCTGATCCTTGCCTCTTGACGCTCAATCATTATTCGGTGGGCTTGTGGGCCTCGTTAGTTTCGTTGAACCAGTCTGGTTCAAATCCTTTACCGCCAAATCTGCTGTGGAAGCTGCAGCGTTCGTTCCATTTCTGTTTAAAACGTTCGCGTTCTTCCGGCGACAGGCTGCGGTATTTTTCTTCCATTTTGTATCTCATCCATGGGCCCGGGCCACCCTTAAAACCGCCTCTCGGGCCGCCTTTGCCAAAACCAAACAGCACTTTGCACAGGATGAACAGGCCCAATGCCTGCCAGTAGGTAATGATGCCCAGGTGAAATATCGCCGGCATCAGGGCGTTCCATAACAACATTACCACCAGGCTGGCCAGCGCTAAAAAGGCGGCTATGCCAAGGGGAATGAAAATAAAACGTCCTTTATAAAATACTCTTTTCATGATCTTTATCTCTTGTTTTTAATATTGTGTTATCTCATTATACAATTGCTTAAGCCGTTTACGCAAGTGCAATACCGCGTAGCGTTTGCGTGTTACCAGTGTTTGTATGTTTTCGCCGGTGAGGTCGGCCATTTCGGCGAAGGATACATCCTCAAGTTCGTTCCAGATAAAAACCTGGCGCTGCTTTTCGGGTAATTCATCCAACGCACTGAACAGTTCTTCCCAAAAAAGATTGCGCAGATATTCCGTTTCGGGCGTTTTGGCCTCGGTTAATAAAATGTCCTTGAAATCTGTCGATCCTTCTTCGTCGTCCTCTTCGGCGGTTGCCATATCGTCAAGCAACGTTTCAGACTTTTTACGGTGCTTGTCGGTAATCTTATTACTGGCTACACGATACAGCCAGGCACCCGTTTGTTCAATGGGCTCGGAATTGATCACGGCACTGAACTGGTACCAGACATCCTGCAGAATGTCTTCGGCATCGGCATCACTGCCTACGCGCCGGCGGATAAAACCCAGCAGGTTCTTACCATACGACTTTATAGTTTGTATGATATGGCTGTTCTTATCTTCGGGCATTACGGCTGTTACCAATGTATTGTGCATTTAAAGATAAGGACGAACCATCTTTAAAAACATTCTAAAAAAATATTAAAAAAAATACGCGCCTGTTCGGCGCGTATTTTTTTTGTTGATTAGACGTTAGTTAATTAGAGATTAAGTTATTATTTGTTAACTTATATGGTTAAAATCCTCTAATCTATTCCCCGCCCATCCCGCTCATATCATTCTCTCTTACCGAGATAAAGCCTTTTGAGTTATCGTTGGCGATATAGATATTAACCGTGTAAAGGAAGTTGCTGAACAGGTAGATATTATTACTGTTATCAGTACCCTGAAACTGTTTGGTAAGCCCAATGCTTTTGGCTTGTGCAATAAGGTTACGAAGGTATTTTATATTAGTGGTGTTATACGTAACCGTGTTCAGCGGAGCGCCCAAACCTATTTTTGGCCCGTAATTAATGGTTACCGTTTCTGACTTCGATGCAGGAGTATTGCCCTGGTAATGATCGATAGTAGAGCCGTTAATTTTTTCTGTATACTTCTGCTGAAACGGACGTTCAAATGTAAGGCTGTTGTGCGCTTCGGCACTATTGAGGCTGGAAAGATTGGTAATATCGCTAAGGGTAAGGCTTTGTGCATGAACGCTAATGCCTAATAAACTCAACACAACAAAGGCCAGGTATTGCTTCATGCTATCAAATATAGGCTTTTTTGTGAAGTAGTCCACAGACCATGGACCATAGACGAGTAGCTGCAATTGAAAGACATTAGCTATGGACTACGGTGCATGGTCTATGGATTTCTTCTTCCCATGCCACGATATCACCAGGCGGATCATGCGATTATAGGTCATGAGGCCCTGGGGCTGATTATTGGCTTTGAGGAAATTATCGTAAAATAGGCTGCTGATGGTTTCTATCTGACTTTGATATTGGTGCCAATAAGCCCGCTCTACCACAAAATCATGATGCAGTTGGGGCGATATGCAGGCGCGCACCTGTTTGTGCAGTACGGAATCGCGCACCATCAAATCGAACATAAACTCCCCTACCGCTTCATGGTATACTGAATAGCGCAGCAAACGGTCGTTAGAATTAACACCCGCCAGAAAGCCTACAAAGTTGGCTTCGTCTTCGGCGCCATACCCCATCTGGTGCGACATTTCATGGCAGGCTACAAAAGGCTTTATAAAAAACGGCATGCCGCTGTTAAGCTGCGATTCGGAAGTGAACGGGTTGTAATACCCCGATGTGCCCATATAATTAAGCAACCACGAGAAAAGCGACGACTTGATCCTGGGATGATAAGTATAAAAGTCGGGCGATGCGGCCGATAAATTTTTAACTGCACCAATGGCCGTTTGATCGATAGCTGCGTTATTCTGCGTAGTATCATTTTTTTGCAGACGCGAACGGGTAATGTTGGCGCTGTCGATCAGTACTTCGGCTATGGCGGCCAGTTGCTGGGTGGAATAATCGGTATCCGTAAGCTTTAACCGCTCTGCTGCCGATGGGCGGAAGTAATTCAGTCCCCAGAACAGATAAAACGCCAGGGTAAGCGCCTGGGTAGCAATGACCACCCCTAAAACCAGGATACCGGCTTGCCTGAACTGCTTTTTAAACAACAGGCGGATAAAGCGCACCAGGTAATAAATGATCAATCCGATCAGAACAATGTAAAACACATCGCCCACGCTAAAAGGGAAAAGGTTGAAAACCGGGTGAAATACCCGGCAGATGAACAGGTAAAATCCCTGTGAGTAATATCGCTCAATAGTCTGCGGGTGATCTTCCAGCAAATACAATAAAAAAAAGGCTATCGCCAATATTCCTATAGCGATAAGCCTTTTCTTTATCCCGTTCCCTTTTGCAGGCATAAAATCAGTCTACTCTTACCGGAACGGCCAGCTCTGCCCAATCCAGTTCAAAGCCTTTGCTGTTTATTTTATATACCAGCCTTTCATGCTTGCCTGCTTTTTTGGGTGTTACGGTTACGCGCAAAACATCTTTCGTGCTATCGTACTTAAACGCGCCCCATTGGTTGGCAACGCTGTTAAAGATGATCGTCCACTGGTTAGCCGATGGAATAGCGAAGAAACCGTATGTGCCGGCAGGCAGCGTTTTGCCTTCAACAGTAATTTCTTTATCGGTTGTAAAGCGGGTGGCTTCATTAGCGCCGGTGCGCCAAACTTTGCCATAAGGCACCAGGTCATCCCATATTTTACGCCCCCTAACGGAAGGGCTACCATAATTGATGCTGATCATCGTCCCTTTTATGGTCCCGCTTACGCTGTCGCGCGGGCTTAATGGCGCTTTCTTCTCTTTCCCATTGCTATCCATTTGTGCCATTGCCGCACCAGAGAACAGACAGGCAATTACAATGGCCAATACTGTGGTGAATTTGAATGATGTTTTCATGATATTTTGATGTTAAGTTTTCACTGAAATTGCATAAAGGTAGAACGAAATTTCAATAGCCCGAAATACTACCCGATAATTATCAGTTTTATTACAAAGTACAATAATTGGCATGAAATATGCGTTATTACAGTATAGAAACGCACACTGCAATTAGGAATAGCCGAAAGGTTAAACAATTGTTGTGAGTTTTTGCCCTTGCCGCGAGGCAGGGGTTTTTTGTTTCTGAACGTCGCTGGCCGGCATTTTTTTTATATTACCTATATTTTCTCGGTTTATCATTTACTTTGTTGCATGAATGGTAGTAACAGGCGGGTTTATGCCTTGTTGTTTTTTCTGGCACTCCTCGTAAATTTTGCGGGCATTGGTGTGCACTTTTTTACAGACGACCCCGGTCTGTATGCGTCCCTTGCCAAAAATCTGATCTACAAACACGATTTCTGGCAACTGTACACCTATAACCAGGATTGGCTGGACAAGCCCCACTTTCCTTTCTGGATGACCTGCATCAGCTTTAAAATATTCGGGATATATGATTGGGCTTACCGTTTACCTGCTTTACTGTTTTTCCTGCTGAGTTGCCTGTACACGTATTTGTTCAGCAAAAAATATTATGGCAGCAGAATAGCCGGCATGGCAGTGTTGATATTAATGACGGCGCAAATGGTGCTCATGTCGAACGTTGACGTGCGTGCCGAACCTTACCTGATGGGACTGATCATCGGCAGTATTTACCATATCTCCTGCCTCGACAAACGCTTCAGTTTCGGTCATCTTTTTCTCGCGGCACTACTTACCGCCTGTGCCCTCATGACCAAAGGCCTGTTTGTAGTGGTAGCTATTTACGGCGGCTTATTCTTTCATCTTTTAATGGAGAGACGGCTTTTGCAGCTATTCAGCCTTAAATGGATAGGATTGGTATTACTCACCCTAATATTTATTTTACCGGAGATATACGCCCTCTATATCCAGTTTGATACGCACCCCGAAAAAGTGGTGTTTGGTACACAGCACGTGTCGGGCATTAAATGGTTTTTGTGGGACAGCCAGTTTGGCCGCTTTGTAAATAGCGGCCCTATCACCCGTAAATCGGGCAGTATATTTTTCTTTGTGCATACGCTTTTGTGGGCATTTGCACCCTGGTGCCTCCTGTTTTACTTTGCAGTATGCCGCACTGTGCGCGAGATATACCGCAAACACAAATTACCTGAGTATTACGCTTTTGGCGGCGGCATACTGCTGTTGCTGCTGTTCTCGGTTTCCAGTTTCCAGCAGCCATTTTATCCAAACAGTATTTTCCCGCTGTTCGCCGTGATCACCGCACCGTACTGTTATATACAACTGGATAAATTCGGCACCTGGTTCAGGCTGATAAGCCAATGGCTATACATTATCGCGCTGCCGGTGCTTGTAATTATTATCAACTTTGTACTGTTGCCGGGCAAACAGCTATACTTTGCAGCAGACTGCCTTGTATTTGGTCTGGTTGCATTTCTCATCGTTTCCAGCATAAACACTGACGGTAAAAAAGTATTCATGCTCAGCTGCGTTGTCGCTTTATTTGTAAATTTTTATCTCGATACCGTTTTTTACCCGGTGATAACGGAGTATAAGGGACAGATCAGCGCGGCAGAATACATTAACCAGCCGCAATTTGGCAAATATCATATCTATTCCCTGAGGGCGGAAAATAACCTCTTCCAGTTTTATACTAAACGGCCTATCGATCTGCTGCCGCTTGAGCAATTTGCGAACTATAAACCAACCGACAGCGCCGTGTTTTTTGTAAGCCAGCCTTCGATGGATTACCTGCAACAAAATCATGTACCATTTAAGGTGATGAAAAGCTTTATAGATTATCCGCAGGAAAACATACTACCCAAATTTGTTAACAGCACAAGCCGTTACAGTACCTTGCGCCGCGTGTATCTCATCACAAAGTAATTTAACAAAAGCTTAATGCCGGTATGGCATTAGATTAGTACGTGTATAGTAGCTTTATTTATATAAATCAATAATCCTATGAACACACAACAAGTAGCAGAAAGGTTAGTGGCATTATGCCGCGAAGGCAAAAACATGGATGCCATAAATGAGTTGTACAGCGATAACGTTGTTAGCCGTGAATCAATGGGCGATGAACAGGAAGTTACAGGCAAACAGGCCATTATTGAGAAAAATCAGAATTGGTTCAATTCGGTTGAAGAATTGCACAGTGCCGATGTATCAGAGCCACTGGTAGCAGGCGACTATTTTACCGTAGCCATGGTTTTTGATGTAACCTTTAAAACATCAGGCAGGATGCAGATGGAAGAAATTGCCCTGTACGAAGTAAAAGACGGCAAGATAGCAAAGGAGCATTTCTATTACGGAATGTAATTAAACAGAAGAAAGCGCCTTAAACGCTTTCTTCTGTTTCTCTGATCTCTTCCCAGAATACAGTGCCTACAAAAATATTATTCTTTATGGCTACCTGGGCCTTTACATTCTCCAATTCTTTTTTCAAATTATCATCAGGCGTATCAGGTTTAATGGTATGATAGTATATCACATAACCGGTTTCGCTGTTTATAAATTTGTAGTGTTTACCAGCCTTTTCCATAGCGTGCAATCCTCCCCGGTTTATTGCTGAATAAACAATTTTCAGAAAAAATAGTTTTATCCCGGCAATATTAAAAACAGCAAAAAAACAGTGCTATGCCGAACGCCGCAAACGTATGGGCCTGAATAAGGAAAGTGCATTCATCAGATCCATTTTTGTAATATTTTCGGGCTCTGAAAATTGCTTCATAATAAGCATTATGGAAAAAGTAATACTGCCGCCTGTGGTCTTTACCAGCACCTCGTTGGTGCGAATAGTATGCCCCCTATAATCACCTATACCTTTGTCATATTGCGCCAGCAACATCAGCAATTCAACTATAGCATACACAGGGATATTATGTTTGGGCATAAATACGTTTTACATTCAGTTAAACCAACAATAAATATTGATTAACGTTTCATAAAATTAACGTATAGGTTTAACATTTTATTAATGTTTTGTGAATTATTATTTTGGTAACGGTTGATTGTGTGTGATGAGCGAGCGGAGAACAGCTTTCCGTTGGCTTAACTCATTACCTGCCCGGCTTATTTCAATATCAGCACAAAAGTACCTGCCACAATAAGCGCGGCTGCCAATATTGTCTTGAGCGTGAGCGGTTCGCCGAGAAAGATCGCTGCCAGTATAATGGCAATCGGCACACTCATCTTGTCAACAGGGGCCACGTAGCTTACCTCGCCCAGTTACAGGGCTTTAAAATAGCATATCCACGAGAGACCGGTAGCACAGCCTGACAGGATCAGGAATATCCAGTTGGTTTTATTTAAACTGCCGATAGTATGGCTGCTGCCTTTTATAAACACCAGCAACCACGCCAATATCAGGATAACCACGGTACGGATGGCCGTTGCCAGGTCAGTATCTACCCCTTTTACGCCAATTTTGGCAAAGATGGCCGTAAGCGCCGCAAATAGTGCTGACAGTAACGCGTATATCCACCACATTTGTTTAAAATTTATTTAATTGAGTTGAATTATTGAATGAGTGAATTCCGCTCTTACTTATCTAAACACTATTCTTCAATATTTGTTATAAACCTAAAACTACTAAATATATCCAGAATTTAGTCCTAATTTTAACTCCGTAACAATCTGTATTCGCATTGAAGAAATGGTTTCCGGGCATAATTTTATGCCTTTTTTCTTATTCCGTATCGCAGGCACAAAGCTACTCGCTTGATCATTATCTCGAAGTTGCCAAAAACAACAGCCCGCTTTTAAAAGACCTCCGCAACCAGGTCGCATCAAACTCGGTTGATAGTTTGCGGCTATTGGCAGGTTATAAACCGCAGGTAAACCTGAACAGCGCCGGGCTTTATGCACCTGTTATCAATGGCTACGGCTACTCCGAAGCTATTACCAACCTGCATACCTTAAGCGGCCTGATGGGCGTAAACCAGGCTATCATCAGTAAAAAAAACCTGAACACCCAGATGCAGGCCATCACCCTGCAATCACAGTCGATAAGTAATTCTGAACGCATATCCGAGCAGGACCTTAAAAAGGCTATCATTACGCAATACATCACCACTTACGGCGACCAGCTCGCCCTGCGGTTTAATGATGAGGTGATTACCCTGCTAAAACAGGAAGAAGATGTGCTAAAAAAGCTTACCCGCAGCAACGTTTACCGCCAAAGCGATTACCTTACCTTTCTGGTAACGTTACAACAACAGCAATTAGCGCTAACACAGGCGCGTGCACAGTATAAAAATGACTATGCTACACTGAACTATCTCTCAGGCATAGCCGATACCAGTGCCATGGCTCTGGATACACCTGTTATAGAAAAGCTCACCCCACATACGCCGGAAGGCAGCATTTATTTCCGCCAGTACAACATAGATAGTCTTAAACTGATTAACAGCAAGCAATTGATTGACTTTAGCTATAAACCCAAGATAAATGCTATGGCCGATGCAGGTTACGAAAGCGATTTTATGGGACAAGCCTGGAAGAACATAGGTTTTAGCTTAGGGTTTGGGTTCACTATGCCCATATATGATGGCGGCCAACGCAAGATGCAATATAAAAAGCTGTCGTTAGAGGAAGAAACGAGGCAGAATTATAAGGCTTTTTTCGGTACGCAGTACCACCAGCAAATAGCCCAGCTGCAGCAGCAGATCAATGAGAACGAAACGCTGATAAACCAGATAAAAGAACAAAGCAAATACAGCCGCAGCCTGATAAAGGTTGACACCCAGCTACTGCAAACCGGCGATGTGAAAATTGCGGATTTGCTGCTGGCCATAAACAATTACCTCACTGTGCGCAACCTGCTTAACCAAACCGTTATCAGCAGATTGCAACTCATCAACCAGTTAAATTATTGGAATAAGTAACATGATGAAAAGATCATTCCTTAAATATTTTCACCTGAAACCTGTATACCTTTTGGCCTGTGCGGCTATTTTAATGGCCGGTTGCCATGGCAGCAAAGGCGGCGATGATGACAGCAGCGACGATAACAGCGCCAACGCCCAGGTGCCGGTTACCGTAACTTCTGTAAACGACAGCAGCCTGGTTGATTACATAACGCTCAACGCCACATCGGCATATCAGCAAAAGAACTATGTAAAGGCCAATGCTATTGGGTATATACAAAAGGTAAATGTGCACATGGGCCAGTATGTAAACAAAGGACAGGTTTTGTTCACCATAAAAACTAAGGAAGCGCAGAGCATTGGCAATAGTATTAATATACTGGATACAACCTTTAAATTTTCGGGTGTAAGCAGCATAAGGGCTGCCGAGCACGGTTTCATTACCCAACTGGTACACCAAATGGGCGACTATGTACAGGATGGCGAGCAACTGGCCGTTATAAGCGACCGCAGCAGCTTTGCGTTCCTGATGCAGCTGCCTTATGAGCTGCGCCAATCGGTAAAATTGGGGCAGGATATACAACTTACCCTACCCGACCAACGCAAGATAAACGGCAAAGTGGCCTCATTTATGCCATCGGTTGATACTGCCGCGCAAACGCAGGGTGTAGTGATAAAAATACCGGATGACAACACCATCCCCGAAAACCTGGTGGCTAAAGCCCGCTTTGTGCGTACCGAAAAACAGAATGCAGAATCGCTGCCAAAATCGGCTGTGCTGGCAAACGAAACGCAAACGGAGTTTTGGGTAATGAAGCTCATTAACCCAACCACAGCGGTTAAAGTACCGGTTAAAAAAGGCCTCGAGACTAATGACCGGGTAGAAATAGTAACACCAAGATTCGCGCCGCAGGATAAGATAGTAGTAACAGGTAATTACGGTTTGGGTGATACGGCAAAGGTTAAAGTTATACAGTAATGAAGAAGCAGCAGCAAGTAAGAGATTACTTTATATCGCATAAAAAGCCTATCGCGTTGGTGCTCTTCATGATCATCCTGGGAGGGTTGTATTCCTATACCAAGATGCAAACGGCACTGTTTCCGGATATTACCTTCCCCAAAATAAAGATCATTGCCGATGAGGGTTTGCAGCCGGTAAATAAAATGATGGTTACGGTTACCAAACCGCTCGAAAATGCCATTAAACAGGTACCTGACCTGGAAACCGTGCGCAGTATAACCAGTCGCGGCAGCTGCGAAATATCCGCCTTTATGCACTGGGGCTCGGATATGGATATGAGCCAGCAGAAGATACAGGCCGCCATAGACCAGGTAAAGAACGACCTGCCGCCCGACGTAAACATTACGGTGGAGAAGATGAACCCATCCATCCTGCCGGTAAGCGGCTATACGCTCGAGAGCCACACCCGCTCCCCCATTGAGCTAAGGCAAATTGCCACCTATACCGTTAAGCCGTTTCTTTCGCAAGTGGATGGTGTATCGGAAATACGCATTATGGGCGGCAAGGTAAAGGAGTACTGGATCATCCTGAACAGGCAAAAGATGAGCTCGTTAGGCGTTACGCCCGATGCCATTAACACTGCACTTTCGCAAACTAACTTTGTAAAATCGGGCGGTTACCTTACCGATTACAAACGCATGTACCTTGCCATAACTGATGCCACCATCAACAGCAAGGATGAACTGGAGAACGTAACCATCAGTAACGACCGCAAGCGCGTTATCCAGCTAAAAGACATTGCCGAAGTACAGATTAACGAAGGGATAGAATACACCAAGATCAATGCCAACGGCCATGCCGGCGTACTGGTAGCCGTGGTAAAACAACCTGATGCCAACCTTATTTCTGTATCAGCAGATATGGACCAGAAGGTGCGCGACCTGCAAAAGATACTACCGTCTGACGTTACCATAAAACCCTACTATGTACAGGCTGATTTTGTGAACGATGCTATAAAAAGCGTACGCGACTGCCTTTGGGTAGGCTTGCTGCTGGCCATAATTGTCGCCATTATCTTCCTCCGTTCGGTGAAGGCGAGCTTTACCATCCTTATCACCATTCCCGTTACGCTGGGATTAACGCTTATTGTACTTAACGCCATCGGCTATACCTTCAATATCATGACAATGGGCGCCATAGCAGCATCTATAGGCCTGATCATTGATGATGCCATTGTGGTGGTGGAGCAGATACATCGCATACACGAGGAATATCCCGACGAGTTGACAAAAAACCTGTTGAAAAGAGCTATCGATTACCTTTTCCCGGCAATGGTGGGCTCATCGGTGAGCACCATCGTTATCTTCATACCATTTCTATTAATGACGGGGATTGCCGGCGAGTATTTTTCGGTACTCACCAATAGCATGATCATTACGCTGATATGCTCCTTCTTTGTTACCTGGATAGGTTTGCCGGTTATCTATCTGCTGCTTACACGCAAGCCAAAAATGGCAGGAGCATTTAAGGAAACCAAGCACAAGGCTACACATGTAAAAAAACAGCGCTGGGTTAGGTTCTTTATATTAAGGCCATGGGTAAGTATCATCATTATGGTTGTGGCTATAGCGGCTATCATCATTGTGCCGCCATTACTTGAAACTGGCTTTTTACCCGACATGGATGAAGGCACCATTGTAATGGATTATACCTCGCCGCCGGGCACATCGCTTGAGGAAACCGACCGCATTCTGCAGCAGGTGGAGAAAATAGTTATTAACGAACCTGATGTAGAGGCCTATTCGCGCCGCACCGGCACACAGATGGGTTTTTATATTACCGAACCCAACACTGGCGATTATCTTATACAGCTTAAAAAGGGCCATAAGAAAACTACCGAGGAAGTGATAAGCGACCTGCGCGCCAAAATATCATCGACCCAACCCGAACTGGTAATAGACTTTGGCCAGGTAATAGCCGACATGCTGGGCGACCTGATGGAATCGGCGCAACCTATAGAGATAAAAGTTTTTGGCGATAACGCGCAGCAGCTACAAAAAACATCAAAAGAAATAGCCGCGGCCATTAAAGACGTAAAAGGGACCGCCGACGTATTTGATGGAATAGTGATTGCCGGGCCATCAATATCTATCGATCCTTATTTTGATAGGCTGGCGCAGTACAATATCAGTCCGACGGAGCTGCAATCGCAGGCACAAACTGCTTTGGAAGGCAATATGCTGGGCAACATTATAGAAGGCCAGCAACTGGCCCCTATCCGCATGGTTTACCCAGGCAACCGCACTCTTACGGTTGACGAGGTGAAAAACCTGAATGTATTTCTGAACAAAGGGCAGATGATACCGATAAGTACCGTTGCCAATGTACAGATACACCCAGGCGATGCTGAAATAGACAGGGAGAACCTCCAGTCGATGGATGTGATTACGGCCCGTATGGAAAATACCGATCTCGGTACAGTAATGACGGGTATTAAAGCGGCCATAAAAGAGAAAGTTGCACTGCCGCAAGGCTATCATATTGAATATGGCGGCGAATATGCACAGCAGCAGCAATCCTTCACCGAACTGAAGTATATCCTCATTACGGCTTGTTTGCTGGTGTTTGCGGTGATACTTTTCCTTTTTAAACAGTTTAGGGTAGCGTTTTTAATACTGATTACCGCCATAATGGGTGTAGCAGGCAGCTTACTGGCGCTGTTTATTACAGGCACACCGCTAAACGTAGGCAGTTATACAGGCATTATCATGATAGTGGGGATAATCGGCGAGAATGCCATCTTCACGTTCCTTCAATTCAGGGACAGCACGATAGAAAGCGGGAATGTTGATGAGGCCATTGTATTTGCCATCTCTACCCGTCTCCGTCCGAAATTAATGACGGCTTTAGGCGCCATTATAGCCCTGATGCCGCTGGCTTTGGGCATAGGTGCGGGGGCGCAATTGCATCAGCCATTGGCTATAGCGGTGATAGGCGGATTTTTGGCAGCATTGCCGTTATTGCTTATTGTGCTGCCAAGTATGCTGCGCATAGCCTACCGCAAGGGCGATGTTAATCCGCATCATGATATGATTACAGAAACCAAGGCTTAACACAGATTTAAAACAGATTTTAAGCTCATATTTATTTTTGTAAATCATTTATTATGAAAAGGCAAATTATTACCCTGGCGTTCCTGGCAGCAGGAATATTACCCCTATCGCTTAAGGCGCAAACTTATGTTTTCGATAAATCTATCCCCTTAACCGGCGACGGCGGCTGGGATTATCTATCAATTGACAATGTAAACCACCGTTTATATGTATCGCATGGCAACCAGGTGAATGTTATTGACCTGAATAACGAACAACCTGTTGGTACGGTCGACAGCCTGAAAGGCATACATGGTATCGCTATTGATAATAAAGCAAACCGGGGCTTTATCAGCGATGGCAGGGCAAATGCGGTTGTGGCGTTCGACCTGAAAACGTTAAAAACCATTGCCACGGTTCCCGTAACCGCGCAAGGCCCGGACTGCATTATCTATGACCCGTACTCAGACCGCGTATTCAGCTTTAATGGCGAGAGCAATAACTCATCAGTTGTTGATCCGAACAACTTAAAACAGGTTGGTACTGTTGCATTAGGCGGCGGCCCTGAATTTGCCGTATCAGACGGCCACGGAAAAATATATAACAACCTTGAAGACAAAAACAGCATTGATGTAATTGATGTAAAATCGCTTAAAGTGATTGCCAACTACCCGATAAAACCAGGCGGCGGCCCCACAGGCATGGCGCTGGATGTAAAAAACAGTCGGGCGTTTAGCGGCTGCCGCGAGAACAAAGGCATGGAGGTGGTGAATATCAAAACAGGCAAAGTGATCACTACCCTGCCCATAGGTTCAGGCGTGGATGCCGTTGCGTATGACCCTGAAACCAAACTGATCTTCTGCTCATGCGGCGATGGTACCACAACCATCATCAAACAGCTCACTCCTGACAGCTATAGCGTTATCCAGACACTGAAAACACAGAACCGCGCACGTACCATGGCACTGGATACCAAAACACATAAAATTTATTTAAGCGTGGCCGATACGCAACCAAACAGCCGTAAAGCAGTACCGGGGACATTTAAGGTGTTGGTATATAAATTGCAATAAAAATTACAATTCAGTGATTTTTGTCGGATTTTATATCTATTATTGAGAAATGGCGTTGTATATAAATGCACAAAACATTCAACCAAATAAAAATAATATGCAAGGCCGTAAAACCCCTTATCATGGTTTTTCGTTTAAAACCATTATATAAAATTATATGACCAAAAAAACCGATTTCGTTTTTTCAAACGCATCAGAACCGCACCGCATCCGCACAAAGCAAATTTTAAAACAGTTTCCACAGATGCGGAATCTTATCGGTAAAAATCCAAAAACCATTTTTGCTATCCTGCTGCTTGTAGGTATACAAGTGGGTATGGCATTTGTGCTGCATAATCAATCATGGTGGTTTATCTTCGCTGCCGCTTATTTTATAGGCGCATTTGCAGACCACACACTGTTTGTAATTATACACGAGTTTTCACATCACCTG
>JBQCIS010000245.1:0-8506 GCA_051953515.1 Mucilaginibacter sp. | reverse complement strand
AGCCCTCATTTTGTAAACGGTTTTGCATCAGGCTGCTGTTCTTCACCAGGTCAACCGAGCCTGCCAGTACAGGTGGCTCGCCGAAATGGGTGTGCAGGTAATGTGTCAGCCCACGGCGTTTGTTGGTCATGGTATGTTCATACACATATAGCTTAAAGCGCATCCACAGTATTTTGCCATTGGGTTTTGGCCTTACCAGGTCTTCCATCTCATCGGCAAGCGCTTTATTTTCGCTGTTTGTGGTATTGGTTTTATCGGTTATTTTAATTGATGCCCCGGTATATAGTTTTTGCCCCGGCGGCAATCTTTTAGTGGTGCTGCAGGCGCTAACAAAAGCAATAATTAAAAGAAGAAGTGAGTATTTAAATTGGTTCATTGTTAATTACATGTTTTGTTTAGCCTGGCCCGGCTGGTCCATTGGTTGTACCAGTTCTGTAACTTGCGCGTCGTGCTCCTTATCAGCTTCTTTTTGTTCTTTTTTCTTTTCGCGTTCCTTCCGCCTATATTCTTTTTGCAGTTTCTTTTCCTGTTTGGTCCTGCCTTTAATAATCTCTATAAATTTGTTATAATCGTAGGTAAGCGTGAAGCCGATACCGGTTTCAACTACCTCGCCTTCCACAACAACATATTCGTCCTTACGGTAAACGCGCACCAGGTACCGGCCATCATCGGTAAGTTTATAGCCGACAGATATATTGCCCGCTATATTCGTGGTTTTTTGCCCGGGCTGGTTTTGCCCTTCCAGGTTAAAGTTGTTGCCCACCGTTACTGTTATCCTGTCGTTCAGGAATTGTTTAGATAATCCCACGTTCAGGTCCGTCCGGTTCTGTGCCACGCCGGTTGAATAATCTTGGCCCGATGTAAGATCGAAGCTCAGCTGCACGCCGGCAATAAGGTTGCCAGCCAGTTTGTTCAACTGGTCTGAGAGTAAGCTGCTCACACTGCTGCGGATAGCGCCTTCCACGCCCCCGCTGCCGCCCTGGCTTTGCAGCGGGTTATCGCCAATAAAGTGGCCGAGCACCAGCACGCCCAACACCTGTTTATTCATTTCGTTGGTGTCCTGCCGTATTTGCGACAGACGGTCATTCACATTTGATATCACCTGCGGCGATACCGTATAATTACTGTCGGGCAGCACAATATCAAAGCTGATGCTTGGGGTCAATAGCTGGTTCTTCAGCATCAGGTTTACATTAAAGGGCAGCTTTTGCTTGTACATGATAGTATTTTCGCCATTGCCCAATTGCTGGCTCACGAGGTCGATAGGCGGCACATTGGCCACGTATGTTGCGGTAATATTAACCTGCGCCTGTGTCGGGTCGCCCTGCCAGGTGATGGTACTGCCTTTTTTGAAAATGAATTTACGCTTTACCGTAGCATAGGCAAGGTTGTATGAGCCTTTTTCTACAACATACGTGCCCGTTAAACTTGTTTTGCCGCTTGGGTCGATACCACCGTTCAGGTGTGCTTCGCCCTGTAGTTGAACAATATCCCCGTTCTGTTCATCAACCACTACTGTAAACCTGGCGTTTTTATGAACGTTTATGGTGGCATTTACATCCATGCCTTTCACTTCCGATTTGCGCAGCGAATCGAGCCTTTTAGCCAGCATAATAGAATCCAGCTGCGGTTGTTTCTCATCAAAAAACTCAACTACGCCTTTCCGGTCTTCAATACTTGGGTCTTGTGTTGGCAGCACAATGGTAAAGTCGGTTTTGTTATTAACAGTGATGTTGCCGCTTACTATTGGCTTATTCATGTCGCCGCGAATATGGATGTCGCTGTTCAGATACAGCTTACCGTAGAATAGCTTATTATCGGCAGCGGTTGAATTTACCGCGCGGAAGTTATCCATGTGGATATCCATCGCGAACTTAAAGTCGGTAAATGTTTTGGTGTAGATATTACCCGTGACGATGGCTTTGTTTCCTGTAGAATCAACCAAGGTAAAGTCGTTAAACTGTATACCGGCATTATTAAAGGTGATGGTTTCGTTCGGCATGGTAAAGTAGGAGTTAAGCATGGATACGTTAAAGCCTACCTTATTAAATTTTACGTCGCCCCGAACCGACGGCGCGGCAGTAGTTCCCGCTATTTTTAAGGTGCCTGAAATATAACCGCTTGAGTTACGGATATTGCCGAAACTGAAACCCTCAATGCTCTTCATGTTTAACTGGTTCATGTTTAGGGTGAGATCGAAGCGGCTTTCAGGGCTGGTATAGTAAGTGCCGGTAAGGTTTACGTTGTTGCCCTTGCCCGTAATGGTAACATTGGCATTGTAGGCGTTTGCGGTTTGGTTATTTATTTTAAGAGCAATATCGCCAACGGTATCGCCCTTAAAATTAAAATTGCTTACGTTAAGCGCCGAGGTAAATACCGGCGATTTCTGGAAATTGCTTACCTGTGCATTGCCATTCAGTACACCCCCAACCTGGAGCGAATCCTGCTGCGCCATTTTGGTGAGTGTTTCGATATGGAAGTTTCTGAAACCGATATTCAGCGGCGAGTTGTATTGTTGCGTAGCACTGCTGATGCTAAGCGTTTGCCCGGCATTGCTCAGGCTGAAATCTTTCGCCAGGATGCCTTTGTTGCCAAATTCAAGGGCGTTATCTGCCGCGACCGTCCATTGTGTGTAATCCAGCAGCAGGCCGTTTGGCAGAAAACTGAACTGGTATTCGTTAGGCTCAACGCTGAACACGCCCGCAATACGGTAACGTTCTTTTTTGTTAACGTCGCGCACTTGCAGGCTTAAGTTTAGTTTATTGTTTTGCGCATAGCCGCTAAGGGTGGTGTTTAAAAGATCGACAGATGAGCCGTACTTTACTTCGTCGACAGATAAATTGTAATTGAGCGCATTGCTTACAAAGCCATTACCAAAGGCCGAATGGCTGTTATTTAGCGTGTTGACAGCCAGCTTGAGGTTATTAACCGTGTTGGTGCCATAAACTATTTTTGGCGCAGAGCCATTTAAGGTAATATCACCTGTCTGGCTGTTAAAGTGTCCGGTGATCAGTACCGGGTCGAGCTGTTTCAGGTTGGGCACCAGTTGCTGGGAGATGGCGGTTTTGGTAAGATGTATATCAAATGAAAAATTTTCGGGTGTATATTGGGGTTTGGTTTTACCGCTGGCTATACTGGTATTGTAATATTTGCTGACGGCATCCTGCATGGCATCGCCTATCTGCGTTAGCTTATATTTTCCGGCCATGTGTGCGTATACCATAGGCGCTTTCAGGCGGATGGTGCTGCTATCGGCATTGGCGGTTGATTTAAGGCTTACCGTATCCAGCTTAATGCGTTGCTGGCCGCTTACATAAAGCAGGTCGGTAGCTTCTATGTCGGCGTTCAGGTAATCTGGGTCGGCGGTTGGTACTTTAGCCACAATTTTGCCATGAAAGCGGGTATCGGTAGTGCTGAAGTTGAGGTTTTTGAGGTTGATGCTATCCACCATCAGCGTGGCGTATACTGATGGCTCTTTCTTGTTCATATCCGCTTTTGCATCCAGGCTGAAATGGATATTGGGGTCGGCCATTTTTGCACTGGCGGTATAGTTGCCATTATGCGCAGTGCCGCTCATGACGAGGTTCTTGTACGTATAACCCTTTACATAGGCCGACTGTACATCGCCCTTAAACCTGAGGCTGGCCGTTTTAGGGTTTAACCCTGTGCCCGAAATACTGGTATTAAGCGTTACACTACCAATCGTTTTGGGCTGTTTGGTAATGGCGCCCACATTCAGGTTGTTTACCCTGATATTGGCCGTATAAATGGCATTGTTTTTATTGTTGCCGTTCCTCAAAGCGCCTTGCAGATCAACCGCGCCGAGGCTTGAACGCAGGCTCAGTTTGGTGTTGAAAGTGTACATGCTGCCTTTAAAGGTACCTTTGAGGTGAAGGTTTTGAGGGATAGTAATATTTGATGGGATAGTACCCCTGGGAGCAATGCTGACAATATCTGTACGGTTGGTGCTGAAGTCGGCAATGTTCACATCAAAGGTGGCCCTGTTTATATCCGGCAGGCCGCGCAACCGGGCCGAAGCCTTGATATGTGTACCGCTCAGGCCGGCAATTTCAAGGCTGGGGATATTAAGGTCGTTTAGCTTGCCAATCACTTTGCCGTTTACCCGGAACACATCATTTTGCACGCCCTGTAACTGCCCGGCCATGGTTGGCATAATGAGCAGGATATCGGGTACAGCCACGCGGGTACCGTCGAGATTGGCGTTGATACTGAGTTTGCCCATGTCTTTGGTTACAGCAGCGATTGAAGGGTAGCTTATTTCTATATCCTTTTGGATAATGGTACGCGGTGTTTTGAGCAGCAGATTTTTCAGATAAGCGTTTTTGGGGCCATAGAAGAAGTCGGTATGGAATTTTTGGAGGGCGAGGCCGCTTTTTTCTTTAAAGGTGAAGGAATTAATTTTGCCCGACATTGTATCGGGGTTATAAACCAAATTCTCAAAATCGGCATTCAGGTCGCTTACATGCATGTGGGCATAGTCGAGGCCTTTTTTAAGCGGTTTTTGCCCTTCGTTATCAAATTTTATATCGTCATTCGCCAAAACGAATTTATCCAGAGAGGCCGACCAGCCCTTTTGGCTTTGCGGCGGTTTTACCAAGGTATCTAACTTCTTTACCGCATGTACTACCTTCTGTTTGGCGGCTTGCGGCTGCAAAAAGGTGAGGCCGGCTTTGGTATCGCTTATCTCAAAAGATGAAATACCGATATTCTGATTTTTAAAGTCGATCTTTTTCATTTCCACCAGTAACCTGCCCAGGTTTATGCGGGCCTTCATGGTGTCGGAAGCATAATCGACGTTGATCTTTGAGATATCGATAGTACCCAGCTTCAGCGACATGTTCAACGGCTTGGTGCCGGTATCAGGTTTGGCAGCGGTTGCGGCGGCCGGCATGGTTTTTTGCCTGATAAAGGCATCGAAACCTGATAGCGTGATCTTTGGTATGGTAAACTTCATCTTATCCATATCAAAGTCCTTTATTTTGGTATCGAAATGGTTGAGGTGGAACACCACATTATTGCCCGCTATCTTGTCGTTATACGCTATCTTGATCTTATCCAGAACAATGGTGCCAACCGACATTTTCATGGTTGAAGTACTATCCATTGGTTTCGGCTGTTTCTTTTGCTCGCTTGCAAAGGCTTTAACAATATAGTCGAAGTTGAAAACGCTGTCGGCGCCCCGGTTTACGTTCAGCGTCATGCCGTTAAGGTTTATCTCGTTAATTTCAAGGGTGTTGTGCAGCAGCTTCAGCATACTTACATCTACTTCCAGTTTTTTGCCGGCAAGCAGGGTGTCGCGGTGCTGATCCTCGAAATAAACGTCCTCCAGCACAATAGATTTGGGCAGACCGATATCTACATGACCAATGGCTACCCTGGTATGTATTTTCCCTTCAAGATAATTTACCGCTTTATTCTTGGCGAAATTTTGTACAGCGGGCACCTGTATAAGCACCACCACAAGCAATACCAGAAAAATAACGCTTGCAATGATCCATAGGATAGTCTTTAACGCTATGCGCCCAAATTTTTTCAATCGTATATATTTTTCAAAAGGTGATGTTAACTAAAAATCGTGATAATGCGGGCACACCAATCGTTAACTGCTACCATCGAGCGTATTATCCCTGATTTTATACAGTTTTCAACACGTGTGGTGTACAAGTTGTTTTTTGATAAATTTGTATTTCTGCAAAAAGTAGTTCAGAGGGATAGCAATGCCGGAATTTTCACACTTACACGTACATACCCAGTTTTCGCTGTTAGACGGCGCCGCCGATATATCCAAGCTGTATAAAAAAGCGGCAAAGGACGGCATGAAGGCGCTCGCTATAACCGACCACGGCAATATGTTTGGCGTGTTTAAGTTTGTGGCCGAGGCCGGTAAGCATGGCGTTAAGCCTATTGTTGGTTGTGAATTTTATGTGGTGGAAGACCGTCACCGCAAGCAGTTCACCAAAGAGAAAAAAGACGTGCGCCGCCATCAGCTGATGCTGGCTAAAAATCCCGAAGGGTATAAAAACCTCGTAAAGCTGTGCTCATTAGGTTACATGGAAGGCCTTTACAGCAAATGGCCGCGTATTGATAAGGAACTGATATTAAAATATCATAAAGGCTTAATTGCTACCACCTGCTGTATAGGTGCATCGGTACCGCAGGCCATCCTCACCAAAAGCGAGGCAGAAGCAGAAGAAGAATTTAAATGGTGGCTGGACCTGTTTGGTGAAGATTATTACATTGAACTGCAGCGTCATGATATACCTGAGCAGAACACGGTTAACGTGGTACTGCTTAAATTTGCCAAGAAATATAACGTAAAGGTGATCTGCTCGAACGATTCGCACTATGTGGATCAGCAGGACAGCAACGCGCATGATATTTTGCTATGCGTAAACACCGGCGATATGCAGAGCACACCGATAGCGACTGATGAGGAAGGCGGTAAAGGCTATCGTTTCGGTTTCCCTAACGACCAGTTCTATTTTAAGACACAGGCCGAAATGGGCCAATTGTTTCATGACCTGCCCGAATCGCTTGATAATACCAATGAGATAGTAGACAAGGTAGAGGTGCTGAAGCTGAAACGCGACATCCTGCTGCCCAACTTCGTTATCCCGCCTGAATTTAAGGTACACAGCGACCTGACACCGGATGCCGACGTACTGAACCAGTGGGAATACCTGAAGCACCTCACTTATATGGGTGCAAAGGAACGCTATATAGATATTTCTCCTGAAACCCAGGAACGCATCGATTTCGAGTTATTTACCATCAGAACGATGGGTTTTGCGGGTTACTTCCTCATCGTGTCCGATTTTATTAAAGCCGGCAGGGATATGGGCGTGTTCATCGGGCCGGGGCGTGGTTCGGCGGCGGGTTCGGTAGTAGCCTATTGTATCGGTATTACCAATATCGATCCGATGAAATATAACCTGCTGTTCGAGAGGTTCCTGAACCCCGACCGTAAGTCGATGCCCGATATTGATACGGACTTTGACGACTCGGGCCGCCAGCGCGTGATCGATTACGTGGTAGACAAATACGGCAAAAACCAGGTAGCGCAGATCATTACCTATGGTTCAATGGCTGCCCGTACCAGTATACAGGACGTAGGCCGTGTGCTGGATATGCCACTGTCTGACGTGAACGCCATTAAGAAACTGGTGCCTGATACTTTGGGTATTACTTTACGACAGGCTATTGACCAGGTGCCTGACCTGCAGGACATTTATAAAAGCAGCGATTTGAAAGGTGTGGTGCTGCGTGAGGCCGAAAAGCTGGAAGGCTCAGTACGTAACACGGGTGTACACGCGGCGGGCATCATTATCGCGCCGTATGACCTTACGGATATTGTGCCGGTTGCCACCGCCAAGGACTCGGACCTGCTGGTAACGCAGTATGATGGTCGTGTGATTGAGGATGCAGGCGTAATCAAGATGGACTTTTTGGGTTTAAAGACCCTTACCATCATCAAGGATGCGCTGCGCATGATAAAACAGAACCATGATGTTGATATAGATATAGACTACATTCCGCTTGACGACCAGAAAACGTTCGAGCTTTACCAGCGCGGCGATACCAATGGTACGTTCCAGTTTGAAAGTGACGGTATGCAAATGTACCTGCGTGATCTGAAGCCGGATAAGTTTGAGGACCTGATAGCCATGAACGCGCTGTACCGTCCGGGGCCGATAGAGTACATCCCGAACTTTATTAAGCGTAAGCATGGGCTGGAGCCGATCACTTTCGACTTGCCGGACATGGAGGAATACCTGGGCGAAACCTACGGTATTACCGTTTACCAGGAACAGGTGATGCTGCTGTCGCAGAAACTGGCAGGCTTTAGCAAGGGCGATGCCGACGTACTGCGTAAGGCGATGGGTAAAAAGCAGATAGAGGTACTGAACAAAATGGAGGCACAGTTTATGGACGGGGCCATGGCAAAGGGCCACCCGAAAGATAAGCTGACCAAAATATGGACGGACTGGAAGGCTTTTGCGCAGTACGCGTTCAATAAATCACACTCTACCTGCTATGCTTTTGTGGCATACCAGACGGCATACCTGAAGGCGCATTACCCGGCAGAATATATGGCCGCGGTATTGAACAACCAGAACAGTATTGATAAAATATCCTTTTTTATGGACGAGTGCCGCCGTATGGGGGTACCTGTGCTTGGCCCGGATATTAATGAGAGCGATATGGCCTTTGCTGTAAACAAAAAAGGCGAGGTCCGTTTTGGACTAATGGGCGTTAAGGGTGTGGGCGAGAAGGCGGTTGAAAGTATTATTGAGGAGCGTAACGAACGCGGTCCGTATAAGGATGTTTATGATTTCGCGCAGCGCAGCAATACCCGCAGTGTAAACCGTAAATCGTACGAAAACCTGGTGTATGGCGGCGCCTTTGATGCAATGGGCTTAAAGCGCGCACAGTTTTTCGCCAAAACGGAGAATGGTATACTAACAGGTGTTGAGCGCCTTATTAA